>NZ_CAUPYC010000063.1:0-22668 GCF_963515335.1 uncultured Paenibacillus sp.
TTACGCCCAAACCGGAAAATTACCAACGTTTACCTCGAAGTGCATAGGTCATGTAAATAATAGGCTGGGGGTGAGAATGGAATGAAATCCATGAAATGGCTGGCAGTCGTTTCGGTTCTAAGCATCGTTCTGATTTTCGCAGCCGGATGCAACGCCGGAAACAACGGGAATGCCGGCGACACGAACAACGGTACGAATAACATGGAAGACATGAACGGCATGGATAAAGGTCAAATGGATATGAAATAATGCGTGGAATGGGCTTGCAGGTCCGGCGCAGCGCGGGCAACCGACCGGAATCGTATGAAATGCAAAAGGAACGGCAGCCATTGAACCGTTCCTTTTGCTTCTATCATCGCTTTTTCTTATTCCCTTGTCTAAACAGCACATAAATAATGACAAGAAGAATAAGGGTTATCGACAGCCGGGTATAATTATCGTTGATTGTCATCAAATCGTGTCCCACCAATGTTTCAAGCCCTATAGAAGGCGCCTTTCCAATGAAAGTAACGATAATAAAATCAATAAAGCGCATGTTGGCAATAGCGGCAATGAACGTAATGACCGCCGAGGGAACAAATGGCGTGATACGGGCGACAAGAAGGATGGCGATTTGCCTTTTGCGGGTTGTCCCTTTGAGCTTCTGAAGCCACGACCAGTTCCTTTGGCCGATCTTTATTTTTCCGAACCCCCATTTATAAAGCCAGTAGGAAACGGCGGCCCCCAACACTTCACCCGACAAGGAAATCCAAAAACCCGGAACAAGTCCGAAGACAACCGCGTTGGCTCCCGATAAAAAAACAGACGGAATGACGCCTATTATGCTGATAAAAATGTTGATGAGCAAACTGATAAGCACAGCCCATATACCGAAACCCTTAAGCCAACCAGCCATTTCATCGACTTCAAATATAAAATCCATCGAACCCGAACACCCGTTTCCCTTCGAAATGTATGTTTCCGATACGGACTATTATACTCCATATATCGAACACCGGCAAAAAAGGGGGCGTCCAAATGACACAATGGCTGCACGTATTGAATAAGCGGTGGTTTTTATACTCCTTATTATTAGTTAACAGCTTCGGCACCGTTTATGGATATGTGTGGTACGGGTGGCAATTGCGTGAAACGCCCGCCCGGTTTCTCTTATTTGTGCCTGACAGTCCCATGGCCAGCCATTTCTTCGTATTCGTGATACTTGCCTTTTTATTGCGCAGACACTGGCCTCTGATCGAAGCATTAGCGGCAGTGACGCTGGTTAAGTACGGAATTTGGGCGGTTGTCATGAATCTGCTTGTCCTCAATGTTACCGGCGAGCTTTCATGGCAAGGCTACATGCTGATAGCCTCGCATGCGGCCATGGCGATACAAGGCATGCTGTATGCTCCTTATTATCGTTTCAAGCCGTGGCATTTAATCGCCGCTGCCGTTTGGACGCTGCACAACGATATGATTGATTATCTGTATAAAATGATGCCTCGCTATCCCGTGCTGGATCAATATTTCGTGCCGATCGGCTACTTTACGTTCTGGTTAAGTATGGCTTCCATATGGGGCGCTTATATGCTCTGTTTACGAAAAAACAGGCGAACTTTAGAACTGACTTGAATGTCATGCGAACGATGGCGATGCGCGGGGTCAGAGGATCCCGGGCAGCCACCCTCCCCCGCCTGTCAGATAAAGAATGCCCAATCCGATACTAAAGAGCGATGCCGCGATGCCGAACGCACGGAAGACGCCGGGCTTGGAAGTTATCCGTGAAACGCCGAGAAGAGAAGCGATTACCATCGTGAGATGAGTGACGAATAATCCGACTGCAAAAGCCAATACGGTCAAGATCCCGCTTGATATGGAACCCGAGCCGGTTGCCGCGGTGAAAAGCAGCAGCTGGCTTGGCGTTTCCGCCCCGATGCCATGGATGACCCCGATTAAAACAGCGCCGCGGTTTGACATATTTGTATTTAACCCTCTGGTATAATCCGCTTTCCTGTTGCCAAGCTTCCAGCCCAGCCAGGAAACAAAATTGCTGATTCCGTTATAAGCCAATCTCCACCTGCTTATCAGAATGGCTTCCTTATTGTTTCTTAATAAATAATTCAACAACAGAACGGAAAGCACGATAAGCGTTACACCGACCAATTTTTCCATAAAACCGTCCACCCAATCCGGAAGGGCATATCCGAGAACAATGGCAAGCAGACCTAGAATCAGAATGACGAGCTCATGGCCGACCGCATAGAACGTCGCAACCGTAAACCCCTTCTTCCTGCTATTTTCCGATCCGACGAGATCGGTGATTGCGGCAATGTGGTCCCAGTCCACCCCATGCCTAAGTCCTAAAATAAAAGCCAATAACAGAAAGGATAACTCCGGCGCGGTCATTCGTTTACCTCCATCATCTGGTTTGTATGCAGGCTGTACAGCAGTCTGACTGTTTCCTGAAGCGTTCGCGGGTAACGGGCGATCCTGACATTCTTCATTAAAGTGAAAGGAAGAGACAGCATGGGAAGCCGCAAAGCCGCACTTGCCATCACCTCTTGATCCACCGTCAGTTCGGCCGTTCCGGCCGCAACGATCCCGCCGTCCTTGAGTACTATGACCGAATCCGCCCAAACCGCTGTGAAATCAACATCGTGCGTGGCAACGATAATCGTAATGCCCGTCAGGTGCAGCGATTCCAACAGATAGCTGATTTGTGAATATCCGTTGGCATCCAATCCGATAAACGGGTCATCGATCAGCATAATCTTTGGATTCGAGCAAAGGGCTGCCGCTATTTGTAGTTTTTTGATGTCGGTCCGCGATAGATATTTCATATCTTCCGATCTCGACTCGTACAAATCGACGGAACACAAGAGCAGTTTGGCCTTATCCTCAATGTCCCGTTTCGGCAGACGTTGCTTGATGAGAAAATGAGTGATGTATTCCCATATGGTACGGTGAAAGAGGGACGGTTTAAAAGCATGATCCACAGGTCTCACAAAAGCATGGATTTGCTTTTTCGGCCACGAAACGATAGGCGCATCGAAAAGCGAAACGTTCCCGCGCGTTAAACGGACTTGATTGCCTAACGCTTTCAGCAGCGTTGACTTACCCGAACCGTTGGCCCCCAGTATAACGGTTTTTTCATGGGATTTGACAGTAAAATTTAGATTACTCAGTACCGCTTTTCCATTCGGAAGCGTGTAGCCGCCTTCGCTCACCATGTAGGAATACATAATGCCTCCTAATAAAACGGACAAAAACCCGTATGGATTTTTGCCCTCTATACAACATTTTCTTAGTGCTTATGCAATTATAACCCCTCTCTGTATTTATGTAAATATTATTCACGCTGTAATGTTATATTCATTCACAAAGCGCAATGGGTATGATTTCGCGAATGACGGACGAAATTTCTGTCTCTCTGGATTGACACCACCAACGCAGTACTTTATCATTAGTACCAGATACTAATACCAGATAATAAGGAGTTGGTCGCGATGTTTCGGGCGGGTTCCCTCCAATCGACGGCGGTCGTTACTGCCATCGGCTCTTACGTTCCCGAACGTGTGCTTACGAATGCCGATCTGGAAGCAATGGTCGATACGAACGACGAATGGATCGTGCAGCGGACAGGCATTTCCGAACGGCGGATCGCCGCCGAGAACGAATATTGCAGCGACCTGGCCATCGCCGCGGTACGCGATCTTGTCGAGCGGTACGGCTCGAACATCAGCGACGTCGACTATATTTTGACCGCCACTTCATCGCCTGATACGGTGTTCCCGAGCGTGTCCGCGCGCGTGCAGGCCGCTTTCGGCATTCCGGCCTGCGGAACGGCCGATGTGCAGGCCGCATGCGCAGGCTTCGTATCCGCGCTGCAGATGGCAAACGGTCTCCTGCTTGGCGGCCTGCACCGGAAGGTGCTGGTCATAGGAGCGGAGACGCTGTCCAAAATTACCGATTATACGGACCGGACCACCTGCATCCTGTTCGGCGACGGCGCGGCGGCATTCTTAGTCGAAGCGGCCGCGGACGGACAAGGCTCGTTCAATGCCTCCTCCGTATCGACCCAAGGCGAATCGGGGCACCATCTGTACCGCTCGGCGCTGGCTCCCGCCATCGGCGAATTCCCTTTGCAAGCCGGCGGCTATATCGTGCAGAACGGGCGCGAGGTTTATAAATGGGCGGTCACGAATGTGTCGGAAGGCGTGAAGACGCTGCTTGAAGCAAGCGGCATGCGCGCGGAAGAGCTCGACTGGTTCGTGCCGCACAGCGCCAATATGCGGATGATCGAATCGATCTGCGAGCGAACCGGCATACCGCTTGAGAGGACCCTGCACAGCCTGACGACCTGCGGGAATACTTCGGCCGCGTCCATTCCCCTCGCGATCGACGCCGCGGTCAAGGACGGAAGACTGAAGAGCGGCGATTGGATGCTGCTCTACGGCTTCGGCGGAGGGCTGACGCAAGCCGGACTGCTGCTGCGCTGGACCCTGTAACCCGCGCGGACGACCTTGACGAAAGATGTGCGAATGAGCGCGGGCAAGCATCGTGCCTCCCCCGTCCCGGAATCCATATAATGAATGGAGATTCCGACAGATAGGAGTGAACCCCGATCGCACCGCTCGTCACTGTCGTCATTCCGTTTTACAATTGCCCGTATGTCCCGCAAGCCGTTCAAAGCGCGCTCGCGCAAACGTACCCGCATGTGGAAGTCATCGTCGTGGACGACGGTTCGACATCCTGGCGTCATCTGCTTGACCCGTTTCACAGGCGAATCCACATTCTGGGCAAAGCGAACGGAGGAACGGCAAGCGCGTTGAATCACGGCATGCGGCTTGCATCCGGCAAATACGTCGCCTGGCTAAGCTCCGACGATTGGTTCTACCCGGAGAAAATCGCCCATCAGGTGTCGTTCATGGAGCAGGCGGGCCTTCGCATGAGCTGCACCGATTATCACATCATCAACGAACGGAATGAGATGACCGCCATGCATCAGGCGCTGCGGTTTCCGTCACCGAAGGCTTATGTCGCCTCCTTGCTTTCGCTCTGTCCGGTCAACGGCTGCACGGTGATGATGACCAGGGAGCTGATCGCAGGACTGGGCTGGTTCAACGAAGCTTATCCTTACGCGCACGATTATGAGCTGTGGATTCGCGCCGCGCTTTCCGGGATCGACATGCACTTCGTGGACCTGCCGCTCACGCTGTACCGGCGGCACTCCGGGATGGGGACGGTACGGCACCGGCACGCGGTTGCGGCGGAGTTCGAATCGATCCGTGCGTATTACGGTTACCTTTTGCATGATCGCATAGCGAGGACGCCCGGCTGAAACGCAATGAAGAAAGCGGCGGCGAAAACGAATCGGCGTGCAGGCCCGTTAGCGGGCTTGCACGCCGATTTGTGCCAGAAACCTGCGCCACGAAACCGAGTAACGGGCGTACGTCGCCTTCGCTTCCGCCGCGATGGCGTCGCGATGGCGCAAGGTGCCCATATCGCCGTGCCTGCGGTAGAAGGTCAGCGGCTCCGGCAGGTAATGAAACGGAAAACCCGCCAGCATCGCGCGGAACCAGAAATCCAGATCGTGCGTATACGGCAGCGATTCGTTAAAGCCTCCGAGCCAGGTGTAAAGCTCCTTGCGCATCATGACCGTGCAGCCGTTGACCGGATTCGCGCCGTCGAACGCGCGGTAAAAAGCGGAATAATCTTCGCCGGGCGGCGACACGCACCGTTCCGTCACCTTCCCGCCGCCGTCGATCACGCTGAAAGCGGTATGGCCGATCCAGGCGCCCGCGGCGGACATCGCCCGGAACTGCCGCTCGATTTTCTCCGGATGCAGCTTGTCGTCCGAACTCAGCCACGCGATATACGCGCCGCTCGCCAACCGGAAGCCGGTATTCAGCGCGCTGGCCGTGCCGCCGTTCACCTGGCCTATATAATGAATGCGTCCTTTGTAATCGGCCAGCTTCTCGGCGTGGCGGACCGAGCCGTCGTCGACGACGATAATCTCGATGCTGCGGTGCGTCTGCGCCAGGGCGCTTTCCACCGCCTCCGCCACATAAGGATCGTTATAGAACGGAATGACTATCGATACGTCCGGCATCGGCATCGACCTCCTTCTCCTTCCCTTCTCCTTCCCTTCTCCTTACCTATGATTATGATTCCGGCTGCGGAGCCGCGGCGATCATATCGGCAATCGAGCGCTCAAACGGATAACGGGGCCGCCAGCCCAAGGCGCGCACCGCCGAACCGTCCGCAGGCTGCGGCGACGGCGCGTCCGAATCGCCGATCTCCCATTCGATCGGCACATCCGCCGCAAGCTCGAATGCTTCCGCAACCTCCCCCAGCGTGCGGAGCATACCTGACGCAACCGGGTACACGCGGCCGCTTTCGCCCAGCCTCAGCAGCAGGTCGTAGGCCGCTACCGCATCTCTTACATCGAGAAAATCCCGGCGCTCTCCGGCGGATGACAGCCGAAAAGGCTTCATTGCCGGCGCTCCCGAAGCGCGGGACCGGCGCAGGGCGCGAACATGGTCGGCGATCAAGGCGCACAGCCCGTTGGACGGACCGGGTCCGATCAGATTCGACGGTTCGGCGACGAGCGCATCCGAGCCGTAGAGCTTGTGCCAGCAGCGGACGGCGGACACCTGCATCGTTTTGCTTAAGCCGTAAGGGTGCGGCGGCTCGGGCGCCGCCCCGCCGCCCGGCCATTCGAAGCGGAGCATGGACCCCGCCACCAGCGTCCGGCATCCGTTCGCGAGCTTTCGCACCGCCTCCAGCACGTAGACGGTCGACATCAGGTTGGATTCGAGAAAGACGGCGGGCACGTTCCAGGAAGGCCCGACGGCGTTCAGGCCCGCCAGATGCAGCACATAATCCGGCTGGTGTCTTGCCATCAGCCGCATGACGGCTTCGCCGTCCGTCAGTTCGCACACGTCCACGGCGGCGCCCGTTCGCTTCACTTCAGCCGCGCGGGCGTGCCCCGCATCCCGAACGACGCCGACCACCTTCATGCCGCCGCCGGCGGCAGAGGCGAAGTAAGCGCAGGCATGCAGTCCGCTGAAGCCGGCTGCGCCTGTCACGACGATTGTTTGATCCTTCATGCGTGAAGTCCGCCCGGCCGCATCCAACGGGCGAGCTCCTCCAGCATCGGCCGGTAGGGCTGCGCCTCATACCGCCAATCGGACCTGGTCGCCTGCAGCGTCCGGTCGATCCGCGGCTCCTCCGACGGTTCGATGACGACGCCGCGCCGGTCGAAGACTTCCGCAAACAGCCTCAGCAGCTCCAGCTTGCTGACCGGCTGCGGCGCCGTCAGGTGGACGAGCCCGCCGACCTGCGGGTTCGCCGCGGCGTATTCCACCGCTTTGGCAAGCTCAAGCGTCGTCACCCCGTTCCACATCACCCGCGCATACCCTTTGACCGGGCCCTTCTGCCGCATAAACCAATAGAGCAGCCCGATTCCCGCGGGCCGGATTTCAGGACCAACGATCGACGTCCGGATCGTCAGATGCCGAGGGTCCGTCACCTCGCCGAGCGCCTTCGAGCGGGCGTATACGGATGTGCCGTCCGGCCGGTCCGTTTCGGCGTAGCCTCCCCGGCTGCCCGAAAATACGCAATCCGAGCTGATGTGAATCAAACGGCTGCCGGTCTCATCCGCGGCATGCCGCAGCCAATGAGGCAGCAGTCCGTTCACCGAGTAGGCGGCCACCGGCCTCTCCTCCGCGTCCTGGTTAAGAACGCCCGCCGCGTTGACGATGACGTCCGGGCGCTCCGCCTTCACCATTCGCAGCACCGCCTCGAAATCGGCAGCCTCCAGCAGCCGTTCGTTGTCCGCCGCGGCTCCGGCAAGCCTGCGAACCGTATAGACGACATCCACGCCCGACTCCTGCCGACAAAAATAACGGACCAGCATATGGCCTGCCATGCCTTGACCGCCGATGACGAGCATTTTCATGACAGAAAGCCTCCGCTCGCCAGCATCTCGCGGATTTGCTCTTTGCTCATATGCGAATCGCCCGAACTGAAGCTGTCTATGGCGATCGCCGGGTAATGGGCGTAACGCTCGCGAAGACCGGGAATTTCGATAGGCGGCAGAATGACCAGATACTGCCCGTCATAGACGACCGTGCTCAAGCTCTCGTAATCGGTGAGCAGAATTTCGTGAATTTTTTCGCCGGGCCGGATGCCCGTCTCGATCATTTCCACCTGGCGCCCGACGTCCTCCATCAGCACCTCCGCCAAGTCGACGATTTTGCAGGCGGGCATCGTCATGACGAAAATTTCGCCGCCCGCGCTTTCCTCCGACGCCTTGAACAGCAGCCGGATCGCGTCCTGCAGCGTCAGGAAGAAACGGGTCATCCGCTTGTCGGTGATTCTGACCGGATGGCCGTCCCGGATCTGCTGCTTGAACAGATGGATGACGCTGCCGTTCGTGCCGAGCACATTGCCTCCCCGCACGCATACGAATGTCGTCTCGCTGCGCAGCAGGTTCGCATAGACGATCAGCTTCTCCCCGATCGCTTTCGTCATGCCGTAGAAATTGGACGGATTCGCCGCCTTGTCGGTTGAAATATAGATGACCCTCTTGACGTTGTTCACAATCGCCGCCTCAATGACGTTCTGGGTTCCGATGACGTTCGTCTTCAGCGCCTCATACGGGTGATCCTCGCAGACGGGCACATGCTTCAAGGCAGCCAGATGGAAAACGTAATCCACCTCCTTGCAAGCTTCGGTCATCGCTTCCTTGTCGCGAATATCGCCGATGCAAAAGCTTAAGCGCCTGTTTTCGAAAGCGCGGCTCATCGCCACCTGGCTGGATTCGTTGCGGGAAAACACGATCACTTCCTTCGGCTCTTGAGGGAGCAGCTGGCGAACCAGTTCATACCCCCAAGAGCCGGTTCCGCCGGTTACCAAGATGCGCTTATTTTTGAACATCCCATTTCCCTCCAAGCAAAAATTTAACCACTTTGTCCGACACGTCCCGCGCTTCATAGCCTTCCGGCACATCCCATGCCGCCGGCAAAGCCGTCATGGCCGCCACCGACTCCGCGATGCGGGACGGATGAAGCCCGCATACGGCGTTGCTGCCGCAGTCCACCGTCTCGGGACGCTCGGTCGATTCCCGGATCGTGACCGTCGGCACGCGCATGATGCAGCATTCCTCCTGCACCGTGCCGCTGTCCGTAATGGCGCACCACGCATGCCGCTCCAAGCGGACAAAATCGAAGAAGCCGAAAGGCTCGTGAAACTCCACCAGCTCGTGAACGGGCCTTTTGACGCCTCCCCGGACAAGCCTGGAACGGGTGCGCGGATGAACGCTGCAGATCAGGCGCTTGCCGAACCGTTCCGCAACCGTGTTCAGCCCGCCCAGAATAGCCGCGAGCCGCCCGGGATCGTCCACGTTCTCGGCTCGGTGGGCGGTCACGATCAAATAATCGCCTGGCGTCAGGGCGAGCCGTTCGATTACGTCGCTGGCATCAATCCTGTGCCGGTAATGTTCCATGACCTCGTATATCGGGTTGCCGGTCAGCACGATCCGCTGCGCCGGAAAGCCTTCTCGCAGCAAATTCGCCTTGCTGTAGGCCGTATAAGGCATATTGATGCTTGAAACGGCGTCGATGATTTTGCGGTTTTTCTCCTCCGGCACCCGCAGATCGTAGCAGCGGTTGCCCGCCTCCATATGGACGACCGGGATACCCATCCGCTCCACCAGCACGGCGCTGAGCGCGCTGTTCGTATCGCCGAGCAGCAGGACGACGTCCGGCCGTTCCCGCTCCAGGGCCGCTTCAAGGTCGCGAAACATCGCCGACAGCTGCATGCCCAGCGAGCGGCCGGACGGAACGACTTGCAGATCGGGCTTGCGCAAGCCCAATTGTTCGAAAAAGATGCCGCTGAGCGACTGCGTATAGTTCTGGCCGGTATGGATCAACAGATGCCGTTCGGCGAAAACGTCCAGCTTGCCGATAATCAGGCTGAGACGGATAATCTCGGGGCGTGTGCCCAGAATCGTCGCGACGCGCACCGCAGTCACCTCCTTCTACCCGATTTGCGTTTGCCGGTTTTATAAGAATAAGTCGGCTTCCGCCGTCTGCGGCGGGCGGCAAGCCTTCGGTCATGCGTTGTCCCTCGGCGGCGGGAGCGGCCGCGCAGGCCCCGCCCCGAACGTGCCGCCGCTAAGCCGCGCCCGGAGCGAAGCGCCTTTTGGCGCCGTCTCGGCGCACCGGCGCCGGATCCGGTCCTTCCCAAGGCCGGGCCCTTCGGCATCGCGGCGATCCAGGCCTGGGGTACCAGGCGCACGTCCTCCCACCGGTTGCCGTCCTTCACAAACGCCTTCTCCGACAAATAGGGCCGCAAGCAATCGCCTTCGCGCTTGTACACGACCGGCGCGCTTCCTTTCACGAGACGGACCTGAGGCATCGCCAAATCCTTGACGGACTCCAGAAAAGCCCCTATCCGGCTTTGATAGGCGCCGATGCCGAACACCGCCCCCGCAGCCGCCCGATTGCGTTCGCCGGTCTCGCGGAGCAGCCTATCGTCGGAGAGCAGCCGGGAGACCGCCGCCGTCAGCGAATCCACATCGCCGGTCCCGACGCTCCATGCCCCGCTGCCTGTCATTTCATGGATTTCCGACAAGCCCCCGGAGGCAAAGGAGACGACGGGCTTGCCGAAAGCCATTCCCTCGAGCGCCGTCATCCCGAACCCTTCGACGCCGAGGCTCGGTACGACAACGATATCCATTGCCGGATAAACGCACTCCATGCGCTCGGCAAACCGGATCCATCGAACACGGTCCATCAGCCCGCTCGCCCGGGCGATGTCCAGGCCGGCCTCGAAGTAGGCGCCGTCCATCGGATTGCCCACGATCAGAAACCTGGCGTTGCCGTGCCGGGGAGCAAGCCGTACCGCCATATCCATAAAATGATGAAATCCTTTGCCGCCATAGATCGTTCCCGCGATGAAGCCGATCAGCCGATGCTCCTCGTCGATGCCCAGCTGGCGCCGCAGGCTGGAACGGTAAATATCCCAATTGCCCGGCTCAAGCTCCTCCTCCCGCCAGGAAGGCGGAAGCAGCAGCGTTCGGTGCGCGTGATGCCCGCCGAAGGGGCGAAGCGTCGCAGCCGAAATGCCGACGATCCGGTCGGCATGGCCGGCGATAAAGGCCGCGCACGCCGGCGTATGCGGCGTCTCCTGCAGCACCTCCATCACCGACCAGATAACGGGAATGCCCGTCGCTTTCGCGGCAACGGCGGGCAGCGGATGGACGCACGTATTGACGAGCACGGCATCGGGCTTCAGCCGAAGCAGCAGGGCCACAAGCTCCGGCAGGAACGGCTCGCCCATCCTTCGGTCGATGTCTTCCAGCGCGTGCGGCAAGCCCAGATACAAGGAAGCGATGATGGGAATATTCAGCACGATCACGGGCATGCCGAGCGCTCTGGCTTGTGTCGCGATCACGCCTTCGTTCGGCACGACCAGCGTGCATGCGTACAGCGGGAGCAGCTCCCGCATTTTGAACATCAGCAGCTTCTCGGCTCCCGTAACGTAATCCGGACTGCAAATATGGGAAAACACGAGCAAGCTCGGTCTAGCGTTCCGCATGGCTCATACCCGCCTTTGCATGGGCCGGGTATGGGTCACCTCCTTTGCGACGGGTAGTACAATATATTAGGAGGACAACTCCCGCGGCACGACATTTGAACCCTTGTCAATCGTACAAATTAACGGGTTCCTGCCGGGACGCACGGCTTGTTCGCCCGTGTCCGGCGGCATTCGTGCTATTGCTCGAACAGCAGCGACAGCATCCGGTCCAACCGGTTCGCGTACGTATGATCGCGCATCGTCCGGTATAAACCCCGCAGCGCGATCGCCTGTCTGTGCTCCTCGTTCGCCAGATAATACTCGATCTTCGCCTTCAGCTCGTCGGCGGAAGCGTACGTTTCGATCTCCACGCCCGGCACGTAGCAGGAGGCAATCCCATCCCTCACGTCGGTCAGCTGAAGCGCCGCGCATGCCGAGATTTCGAAGGTGCGGGGATTGGGCGAAACGGCATGAAGCCCCGCTCCGTTCCGGTTGAACTCGGCGTCATGGGGCGACCGGTGCAGGTTAATCACGATTTTGGCGCCGTTATAGGTCAAGGCGGTTTCTTTCGGGTCCATCCATTTGTTCAACTCGATGCGCGGCGCAAGCCGCCTGAAGTTCCGCAATCTCTCCCACCAGATGCCGGAAATCCACATATTTTTGCCGGCCAGGTAGTCCGCCATGCCGTCGAAGAAATCGACCCGATTCCAATAAGCGGAACCGACGAAACAGATGTCCCGCCTTCTGTCCTGCGGCGCGTTCAGCGGCCGAAAAGCAACCGGATGAACGCCGAGCGGCAGATGGTGAACCCGCTGGCAGCCGAGCGAACGGTAGTGCTCGACGCATGACAGCTCGAGCGTAAATACGTCGTCAAAATGCGGGGCCAGCACGGTGGTGATGTCCGTATAATAGGGGTCGTCCGTAAACCAGACGGCCGTCCGCAGACCGAGCGCGCGGATCTCGTCGACCCGGGCGGGGTCGAACTCCAGCCCGTCCAAGACAAGCACGAGGTCGGGCCTGAGCGCGGCCGCGTCATGGACGGCCGTTTCTTTTCCCGTCACGGTGAGGCGTGCGACCATCGCCCTCAAGGTGACCGATACCGCTTCGTCCAGCGGGGAGTATGGGAAACCTTTGCCGGTCGCGACGAACATGATATGCAGCGGCCGTACGGCCGGCATGACCGCGCCGAGACGGACCGCGTGCTCGCTGGCGCCGAGACGGTAGCCGTCGCGCCAGCCGCTCCTGTAGCCGTCCTGTCTTCCTTTGCGCCACAAGCTTGTGCGTGTCTGCCCGGCCCGGCGAATGCGAGAGCGTGCTGCAGAGGACAAATTCAACACTCCTTCCGTTCGTTATGGATAGCCAAGCTCGGAGAGCAGCCGGTTTACGCGCGCCGGATAAGAATGCTCGCGAAGCGTACGCGCCAAGCCGCGGGCGGCAATCCGGCTGCGCTCGTCCTCGCGCGCCAGGTAATGCCTGATTTTATCCACCAGGTCCGCCGCTCCGTCGAACGTTTCAAGCTCTTCGCCCGGCCGGTAATAAAGCTCCAGATCCTCGCGGCGGTCCGTCAATTGAAAAGCGCCGCAAGCCGCGATTTCGAATGTCCGCGGATTGATCGATCTGCCCGGCAGATTAAGCGTGTTCCGGTTGTCGGAGCCGGCCTCGGCCGGTCGGTGAAGGTTGATGACGATCTTCGCTCCGTTATAGTAGCGAACCGATTCGTCGACAGGCAGCCAGCCGAGACGGATCGACGGCTTGAGCCGCCGGAACGACCTTAACCGCTCCCAGAGCCCGCCGAAGATGCGCACACGAAGCCCCTTCAGGCCGGACGCCGCCGCGTCGAACACGGCGACCCGATTCCGGAAAGCTTGCCCGATAAAGCACACGTCGCTCCTGTATTCCGGTCCGACCTGCATCGGCCGGAAACGCCCGGCATGCGCGGCGAACGGCATATAATGAACGTCGCCGCAGCCGATTTGCCGGTACAGTTCGACCGTGCTCAGCTCATGCGTGACGACGGTGTCGTAAAGGGGCGCGAGGTTGACCGTATCCCCGGTCATATAAGGATCGTCGGCGAACCATACCGCCGTGCGGATGCCGAGCCCCCGCACCGCCTCAAGCTGGGCCGGATAATCGGCCGGAAAAACATGCAGCCCGTTCAATACGAGCATCAGATCGGGCCGCACGAGCGACGCCTGCTCGTACATCCGCTCCGGACTTGCCGTATACAGTTCGGTGACGTTCTGTGCAAGGCCTTCGGCGACGCCGTCGTCAATCGCTTCGAACCCTTGCGGAATGAACAGCACGCGCAGATTCCGCTTGACCGCGCCGAACGGGGGCGCCGATTCGGATATGGCGCGGCAAGCGCCGTCGCGCCATCCGCGCGCAAAGCCGTCGCGCAGCCCGGCCGCCCGGCCCCTGCCGGCCATGCTCACGCGTCGAACTCCCATGGAGCAACACCGCCGATTTCATTGAGGATACTTACTCCATAACTATATGCTCCGCTCCGATTGCCCTTATGGTCTCTTGTCCGTTAAGCGCATAAAAAGGCGGTTGTCCGTACAGGACGGTCGCGGTCAACGCAAAGAGGCATCCCCTCTTCCGCGTCACGCGGAAGAGGGAATGCCCGGCGGGCCGGCCGTCGCCGGCATGACTCGCCGCTCTACGGCTGGCTTTCGTACATGAGCTGGTGCCCGTCTTCGAAGCCTTTGGCAAAGCCGGCGTTGTAGCCTTCGTTATAGGCCTGGTTGTATCCTCTTCTGTAAGCCGATACGGAACGTACGGATCTGCCCTTCCGACGCCGGGCCGCCTTGCCGCGCCCCGCGGCTGTGCCCGGCCGGCCTGCCGGCCGCCCCCGCTTAACGGGCTTGCGCCGTTTCCGCACCAGCTTCCGGCTCTGAACCGTCTGTTTTCTTATGCGGCCTTTGCGTAAGGCCCGGCGTTTGTTCGTTATCAATCCCTATTACCTCCCGGAGTTTGCCTTCCCGCTCCGGACGCGTCCACGGAGACGAACGGGGCGAGCCACGGCGTTCCCGGCCGCCCTGCCCGGATTTCACGGAGCCGGATGCCGGCAACCGCCTCGGCCATCGATTGCTGCAAGCCGGACAGCAGCCGGATATTATCGGCGATCGAACGAGCCGCGAAAGGCGATACGCCCGATACGTCGGCAACATTTTCCAACAGTCTGGCGAGGGCCCGCTGGCTTTGGGCCACGGAAGCGATCAGGTCCAGCTTCACCAGCCGTTCGGCGTCTCTGCGGCTCACGGTTACCGGTCCCCAAGGTCAAAGCCGCCGCCGAACGGGCCGCCTCCCCCTTCGCCGCCTTCGCCGTCCTGCCCGAGCGCGGCTTTCAGCACCCTCGTCAGCCCTTGCCCAAGCTTCGTCAAGCCTTCAAGCGCTTCAATCACATGGCCGTGGGCCTGAGTCGTCTCCTTCAGCTGGCCGTGATGATCGGCGAATGCGTCTGGGCTGACGTGGTTGACGAACCAGCAGCACGCTTTTTCCGCCTCGACCGCCTTCGCCTCCAAAATCATCGCCACGTTCCACTGCATTTTGGCCGACGCGTCCAGCATGCGTAAATAAGCCCCATCCCGGTTCATGGCACGTTCTCCTCTCGAATCACTCTTCCTCCGGATCGTCGATTTCCTTCATCACGGCCGTCAGTTGGTCCGCCATCGCCTCCTGGAGCTCGGCAAGCCCGTGTAAATAAGCGACGACGTTCTTGCCCACGGTGTGCGCGCCCTCCAGCAGACCCTCGAAGCCTCCGAACTGGGGATGCCGGTCGGGCAGCGCATGCACGACCTGGGCCATCCGGACCGCAATCTGGCGCTCCGCTTCCAGCATCCGGGCAAGCTGCTGATGCGATGCGGACAAATGCTCGACCAACTCATCCAATAACCGCTCCACGATTGTAGTCCCTCCGATCTTTTACCAGCATATGCACACTCCGCATCGCTGCCACTGCCGTTTTACAGCCGTTGTCCGCAGCGGCCCGGCGCGATCACCGGCAAGCCCTCCGGCAAGCCGGACAGCTGTTCATGGGTAGCCTGCACCATCGGTTTCGCCGACAGCTTCCATGCCTCCGCCGCTTCCGCGCTCGCCACGAACCGCCTGAGGCCGGATTCCACATAGTAGAGCGCGCCTTCGGGCGAGGCCGTCAACACGCCGCCCCGCATGCCGGCCGCGACCCGGTCCGTCCGCCAGGCCGCTTCCGCTTCGGCTGCAGAAATCGCGGGCCCGATCGGAAAGCGCCCGATGTCGATCTGCGTGAGCTGAACGACGGGCAGGCCGCCGCTGTCGCCGTCGATCGGACGCCGTTCTCCGCCGTCGAGCCAGAATACGGTATCGCCGAGTCCTTTTACCGCTGTGAAGCGGGGATAAAAGTCCGTCTGCCCGTACAAGGCCGAACCGCCGACCGCTCTTGCCCGATGCACCAGGCCGTGCGGGTCGCGCCATTTGTCGATGTAATATTGTTCGTTGCGGCTGTTTATCGTTTCATAGTCTTTGCCGAACGACTTGATCGTCACGCTGCCGTAATGATGGACGAACGCATCGCCGGCGATCATGAGCGAGCAGCCCTGCATCC
Organism: uncultured Paenibacillus sp.; assembly: GCF_963515335.1. Lineage (NCBI taxonomy): Bacteria > Bacillati > Bacillota > Bacilli > Caryophanales > Paenibacillaceae > Paenibacillus > uncultured Paenibacillus sp. Next base: position 16,148 of record NZ_CAUPYC010000063.1, read on the forward strand.
GGATCCGGACGCTGTAATCGTCATCCTCGAAATTGCCGTTCGCAAAGCCCTCGTCCCAATAACCGGTTCGTTCCCACAGCTCCCTGCGAAAAAGGAGGCAAAAGCCCGTGAGCCGGTTCGTCTCGCGCCATTTGACGGGATCGGGCGTGTTATGCTTGCGGGCGAACGCATACATCTCGGGTATGGACGAATAGTTCGTTTGCACCAGCTGCTCGCCGCCGATGTAATTGGTGACCGGACCCACCATGCCGATCCGTTCGTCGCTGTGAAGGCAGCGCAGCATATTTTCGAGCCAATGCTCCGTCACGAGAGCGTCGTTGTTGAGCAGCGCGATCGTCTGCCCTTTCGCCATCATCAGCCCGCGGTTGACTGCCGCGGCGAAGCCGAGATTCGTCTCCAGCAGCCGGTATCTGACCCGTCCCTTCAGACTTGCCAAATAACCGGCCGTCCCGTCGGTCGAGCCGTTGTCCACGACGATGATTTCATAAGGCAGGTCCGTGTAGTCGATGATGCTGTCGATGCATTTCCGCAAATAATCGGCCTGATTGTATGTCGGAATGACGATGCTCGTGCCTTCATATACGGTGCCGTAAGCGGCCATTCCCGTCTGCAGCCCGTCCTGGTAGCCGGCCGCGTAGCCGTCGTCGAACCGGCGGTGAACAGTCGGCTTCGGGCTTTGCGGAGCGGTTCGCCTCCCGGTTCGGCGGGTTTTTTCGGCAAGCTTGCGCAAGTCCCCTCACCCCTTTCCATCCATCCAAAAGTAGTGCGGCGTCAGAGCGTCTCCTTGCCGCTTGCGATCCCGTCGGCCATATGTCCGAAATCAAGCGCCACCTTGCCCAGCTCCGCCGCCAGCCGCCAGGCAATGACCACGGCCGGAATCCCTGCGGACACCAGCGCCAGATCAAAATCCGTCCGCCCGGCTTCCGCCATCACACGCCCGATGTCCGCGAAGCCCCGCACAGGCGAGATGGTGCCCGTGACCGTAAAGCCGGCGGCCGCAAGCCGTTCCGAAAGCGCGTGGGCGGCGTTGCCGATGACGAGCAGCCGCCTGCCCTGCATGAGCCGGGCCAGAAGGCCTGCCGCATGGAGGTTATAATTGACCAGCGAGTCCGTCAGCTGAAGCGAGCGCACATCGATGCCGTGGCTGCGCAGGACGGGATCGAGCAACGGCAGAAAATGCGGCTTCCGCGAAAGCGGCACCCCTACCAGATCCGCGCCCCTCACCGCTTCGGCCAGCAAATTGCGGGCGGTCAAATCCGGCACCTCCACGCCGGCATAGGCCAGGAAAGGCGCTTCCGACCGGATCGTCGCGATGTCCATGACGTTATCCTGAGCCAGAGCCAGCATTTCGCCGTCGCCAAGCCGGACGACCGATAAAGGCAGGCCGGCTGCCAGCGCCGCTTCCATGCGCGCAAATACGGCATGCGCGTCGGCCAGCGGTATGAGCGCCGGCCTGAGCGTCTCGACACCCGCGGCAATAACCGCCTGCAGCGGGATGCCCGTGAGCAGCATGCCCGGCGGCACGGACTGCTCGAGCAGCAGCTCGCCCCCCTCGTAACGCCCTTGCTCCAGTCCCTGGGCATAAGCGGCCCTTACCGTCGCTTCCGTTGTGCCGCTCACCGCTCCCGTCACCGGGTCGACGGCAAGCCGCCTGCGCCTCGGCCTCTTCAACCGGGCGCCCGCTTGCGGCCGCCTGCGCCGCAGCCTGTGAAGCTTCGCCCCTCTTGTCCGTCCCGGGCGGGCGCGCCCGACTTTGTTGCGCCGCTTGATACGGGTCGCCGAAGAACGGGCTCTGCCCCTATTCATGGCGGAGCTCCCTCAGCTTGCACGAGGCCTCATGCAGCGAGTCGAATGTGCCCGCATCCGCCCACCAGCCGTCCAGCACCCGATAGGCAAGCTGCCCGGCGGCGGCATAGGCGTTATTGACGTCGGTAATCTCCATTTCGCCGCGGCGGGAGGGCGCAACTGAGCGAATTCGGGTGAAAACGGTGCGGTCATACATATAAATCCCGGTCACGCAGTACGCGGATTGCGGCCGGTCGGGCTTTTCTTCAATCCGCATGATGCGGCTTCCCTTCCGGTCGAACACCGGTACGCCGTAGCGTCTCGGGTCCCCGACCGCCTTCAGCAGCACCATCGCACCGCTTTTCTGCTTTGCGAACGCCTCGAGATGCGGCAGCAGCGGCTCCTCGAACAAATTGTCGCCCAGCAGCACGACGAACTTCCCGTCCTGCCCGATGAAGGGCTCAGCCACCGCGAGTGCCTGGGCGATACCGCCCGCCTCCTCCTGGACTCTGTAAGTAATCGATACGCCTTCGTCCCGGCCGCTTCCGAGATAGGCGGTAAACAAGCCGACCGCGGAACGGCCCGTGACGATCAGAATGTCCGTAATGCCCGCTTCCCTCAGCTTCGACAGCGCATGGCCGATCATCGGCCGGTCGCCGACGGGCAGCAGATGCTTGTTGATGACCGAGGTAAGCGGCCGCAGCCTGGTGCCCGTACCGCCTGCCAAAATGACTGCCTTCAATACGTTCCCTCCTCATCGTTCCATCCGTACCGCCGCCGGACGGCGGTTGTTGTCGTACCCGCCCAAGCGGCTGCGCTAGAAGAAAGCTGCCGGGTCGACGTTCCATTTCTCCATGAAAAGACGGCGGTTTCGCTCAACGAGCGCCTGCAGCTTCCCCGGCTCCACCTGCCGAAAGCTCGCGCTGCCGGCATGATGGACCAGCGTATCGCGGCAAAGCCGCAAACCGTAGCCGAGCATGCGCATCCTCAGGCAGTAGTCGTCGTCCTCGTAATGACCGGGAGAGAACCGTTCGTCCAGTTCGCCTACCCGCTCGTACACCTCTCGTTTAAAGAGCATGCAAAATCCGACCAGCCGCATGACAGGCTCCCATTTGCCGGGATCCGAACGGTTATGCTCGTCTGCAATCCGCTCGAATTCGGCCGAATCCGCATGCGGCACATCCATTTGCTGTTTGCCGCTTGCATAATTCGTCATCGGCCCTGCCATGCCGACGTTGTCATCGCCGTCGAGCGCGGCCGACAGGTTGTCAAGCCATCGCGGGGTGACGGTTACATCGTTGTTCAGGAGCAGCAGCCGCTCGCCTCCGGCCAGGCGCAGCCCTTTGTTGCAGGCGCGCGGAAAACCGATGTTCGCCGGCAGCCGGATGAAGGATATCCGTTCCGATCCGCACCACTGCGCCGTTCCGTCCGTCGAGCCGTTATCGACGATCAGCAGCTCATATGGCGTGCGTTCCGGATCGGTGTGCCTGCGAACCGCTTCCACGCAGGCGCGCAGCAGCGGAAGCCCGTTATAGGTGGGAATGACGATGCCGGTTGTGCGCGGGGCGGTCATGGCGCCGCTCCTCCCGCGGCGCTCCGCCGCCTCTCGGCGTCGGTTAAAGCGAGCCTTGCTCCGCTCCGGCTCATGGCCTCGCACAGCGCTTCGATATGCTCCTCCACATACCGTCCTCGGCGCGAGTCGCCTTCCGGGCGTTCGCCGCCGCTGCCCTTGAAGCTTCCGCCCGCAGTTCGGGCGCAAGTCCGTACACGCAGGCCCAGGGCGAGGGCCTCCGCTTGCGCTTTGGCCGGCGCGGCCAGGGCCTCCGCGCCCAACGCGCGCAACGCGCGGCGGGATAAGGCGTACGGCAGATCCGACATCGAGCTCGCGCCCAGGTCGGGCCGGCCGAAGCCGCTGTTCATGAAAGCGCGCAGGCGCATCGTGTCATTCCAGGCGCTGAACGGGCCGAGGTTCTCCTCGACGCGGGTCAAGGCAACATCCGTCCCGCTTCGCACGGCCTTCAGCAATGGCAGAAGCCGTCGGGCATCGGCCGGTACGGTACCGTCGACGACAAGCATCGCGTCGCCTTCGGCCATTTTGGCGCCCGCGCACCGCTGCTCCCCTTGGCCAAGCGGCTCCGCCGCATGGACGACGGCCGCTTCCGGGAACATGCGAATGAGCTCGAGTCCGGCTTTGCCGTCCCCATGCAGCACGACGACGATTTCGTCAGGTTGAAGGCGGCTCAGCTCGGCCAACGCCTTGACAAGCGTTTCTCCCCCGCTCCCGCCGGCAACGACGACCGATGTCCGCAGGCCGGCCGGGAAGGATTTGACGGCGCCGCGCCGTTTGCCGCCCGCCGCGCCGCGAACCGGCCGGCGTCCGAGTCCGAAGCGTCCGCGGCGTGCGGGGAGACGCCGCCTCCCGCCGGCGGCAAGCTGTCGCCGGCGGAGCGGCGCCGGCCGTCCGGGCGTCTGTCCGGTCCGTTTCATGGCATCACCTCACGTTTGATGTTTTCACGGAAGGGCCGCCGTTATCGCCGTCCTCCGATACCGACATCCACCAATGCAAAGCTTCCAGATGGTCTCCGACGATCAGCGGCTCGAGCGGCCGGGCTCTCTCCCTTTTGCGGCGCAGCGGATTCCGCTTGCCCACATCCACGAAATGCGGCAGCCGAATGTCGAGCCCGGCTTTCACCGCCTTTGCGAGAGCGAGGGGCGGCACCGCCAGGGCGTCGGCGCCGACGGCTTGAAGCGCCCGCCTTCCGAGCGCGTGGGGGACGGCCGTCGGTGAAGCGCCGCCCAGATCGCTTCGGCCGAGTATCGTATTCAGCGCGTGCTTGGCAAGCACCACGCCGTGGACGCGCCGCATCCGTGTCGGGCCGTGATAGTCGTTTAAAGCAACGTCGGCTCCGTCCTCAATCGCCCGGACGAACGGCCGCAAATCCTCGGCTTTGATCACCATGTCGCCATCGATAAAAAGCAGGATGCGGCCGTTCGCCGCTTGCGCTCCTACGCTTCGGCCGACGTCATGCCCGAGCGGCTCGCGGAACGAGATAACGCGGGCGCCTGCCGCCTTGGCGATCGCGTCGGAGCCGTCCCGCGTTCCGTTGGCGACAACGATCACCTCGGCATCCTTATGCACGCGCTTTGCCTGGCGGATAACGGCCGCGATTGTCCGGCGCTCGTTCATGACCGGGATAATGACGGACACGGCCCGTTCCGTCCTCTCGGCGGAAGCATCGCCTGGCCGCAAATCCGAAACGCCGCCGGCTGTGGCTTCATCGACGGGGCCTGTGATTGCCCGCGGGGAGTACCTTCTCCGAAATGGGAACGACGCGGGCGATGCGGCCTTCCTTCCGCGGCTGACGCGATTCGGCTTTACCGGTTTCCGGCCGGCCCGCCCTTCCCTACGATACCGCATCGGCAAACCTCCACCTCCTCGCAGTCATTAAACGGTTACCGCGGTAAGCGGCACTAGGGTGAACGCCGGGGATGGCGTCCGGTTGCGCGTCAACAGGTCTTTTCCATCTCATTGTATGTACCGGAGACGAAGGCGCAACGGCACTTGTACAGCCGGGCCGCAGCGCGGTCCGAGCGTCCCGGGCGTATAGCGCGCATGCCAAAAGCAGCTCCCTCGCGACGTTGTCGCGCAGGGAGCTGCCGTTAGGGCGCGGTTTATCCGCGGCTGCCGATTGCGATCCAATTCAGCATGCCGCTCGGCGCGGGGCCGACCCGCTGCCGGCTGATCGTAACAACGGCGAAATCCGGATCTTTCGTTTTAATGGATGCGAAGCAGGAAGGCTGATCGGTCGTCACCGTAAGCACGTACTCTTTGTCGTCGTAAGGCTCGTCGAACGGAATGGCGACGTCGGCCTGCTCTTCCATGCCGGTGAACGCAAACGGCACAAGGCCGAATTGCTGCAGCACGACGCCGAAGCTTTCTCCCGACACGACGGGGTTAAAAGCGAGCTTCGAAATCGGCAGGCTGTAGTCCTGGACGTGCCTGTCGTTAATGGCATCCGGCTGGATGTGCGGCGCCCCGACGGAGCCCGAGGCCAGTGTACGCTCGCTCACCGCTCCGTCCGCCAGCTTCTCGGCCGTGATTGCGCCGTCCGCCAGCTTCTCGGCCGTCACGGCTCCTTTCGCCAGATGTTCGGCTTCGATGCCGCCTGCACGGATTGGAGCGGCCGCAAACAAGTCCGCCGCCAACTTCGACCTCGTCACGGATCCGTCCGCCAGATGCACCGTTCCGATCGCGCCGCTTGCCAGATGCGATGCTCCTACCGCGCCGCTTGCAAGATGGGAGGCACTGACCGCCCCTTTCGCCAAGTGCTCCGGCTTCACGGACCCGCCTGCCAGTTGAGCGCTGCCTACCGCTCCCGGTGCCAGATGTTCCGCCGCGATTGCGCCTTCCGCAATATGAGGGCTGCGGACAGCGCCGCGAGCCAATTGATGGCAGCCGATTGCACCCGCCGAAACATGCTCGGTCCCGATGGCTCCTTCCGCCACATGCGCGCCGCTTACCGCACCTATCGCAAGCTGCAATCCGCCTACCGCTCCAGGCGCAAGGTGCTCCGTCACGATCGTCCCTTCCGCTACATGGCTGGAACCGACGGCACCATTTGCCAACTGCTTTGCGGCGACGCTGCCCTCTCCAAGATGGGCGGTTACGATTGCACCTTCTGCAATGTGCTTGCCGCCGACAGCGCCCTCCGCCAACTGTTGTGCGCCGACGATCC
>NZ_CAUPYC010000064.1:0-22594 GCF_963515335.1 uncultured Paenibacillus sp.
CCCGAACAACCGGATCCCCCGGAGCCCCTGTGGTAGGTAGGGAGGGAAGGAATGAAGGATATGGAACGCGAGCCGTTTGTACGGGGCGTTGCGGCCGCGATGGCGGAGGGAGGCGTCTACCTCCCGGCGCCGCTCCTGCGCGGCTACAGGCGTCTCGGCTTGACGGATTCCGAGCTCGTGCTGCTGATCCAGCTGGCGGTGTACCGGCAGGCCGAGAACAATGGCTTTCCCACGCCCGAGCAGCTGGGCGAGGTCATGGGGATCGGCGGCAAGGCCGTCGGACAGATGCTGCAGAAGCTGCTCAAGGAAAAGCTGCTGACGATCGACGAGCTGTTCGATCCGGTATCGGGCGTGCAGTCTGAGGTATACAACTGGCACGGCTGGATTGTGAAGACGGCTGAATGGATGGTGGCCTTCGCGGGGCGGGGGACGCAGATGCCGGCAGCGGGGCCGTCCGCCTCGGGCTTTGACGAGCCGGCGCGCAAACCGTCCGCGCAGGATGTTTTCTCGGTGTTCGAGCAGGAATTCGGCAGGCCGCTCTCGCCGATGGAGCTGGAAACGATCGGAGGGTGGCTCGACACGGACCGTTACCCGGAGGAGCTGATCCGTTTCGCTTTGAAGGAAGCGGTGTTCGCGGGCAAGCTGCATTTTCGGTACATCGACCGAATCCTGCTCGAGTGGAGCCGGAACCGCGTGACGAATGTGGAGGAAGCGCGGGCGCACGCCGGGCGTTTCCGCAACGGAGGAAAAAGCTGAGCGTCCCAAGGGCGGCTCGGCTTTTTTACGATTACAGATCCAATGGGGGCGGACGTATGCGTGAGGGCGCAAACTTTGCTCCCTCAGAGCCGGCGCGGAGACGGAAAGATGCTGAGGGAGCAGTTTTAGGCTCTCGGTGGTCTTCCGGATTACACGACACTGGAAAATAGCTTTGAGAACGGGAAAATTCCAGCCTCAGAAAAGAAATAGCAGGGGATCGGTGATGAGAGAGGTATTTTCCGGCCCTCGGATGGAATTTCACCTCTCAAGAAACCTGGAATCCCTCTGAGTGAGGGAAATGTCCGCTTTCGGGCAAATAAAAGCGAACAAAAGAGGCTGAGGGCGGGATACGACCGGTCTCATGCGGAATTTTCCCGGCAGGTGCCGGTTGTGAACGCCATGGGTCTGACAGCCGTCATGGAACGCCGCACCGCGCCTCCTCGTAGAAACGGATTGCCTTCGGTGTGATGCCGACGATTGCGGCCGCTTCATGAATGCGCATCGTATCCCTCCCGTTAGGACTGTAAACCTTGCCGTAACGGCAAGGTCAACCGAATGGCATGGCGCAGACCGATCGCGGATCCAGGCCGCAACGAAGGCCGGGAGGCGCGCGCCGTATGCGGCGGCCGTCCCGGCCTTCGTACATTTCAACCAGCGAATATCATACGTTCCGGCAGCCGCCGAGCAGCGCCGTGATGCAACCCGCGCCGCGCGCCAAGGCGTTACTTCCCGTGAATACCCGCGTTCAGCAGCTCCCAGCGGTATACGTACTCGAACAAAAACTCAAACGCTTCAATATGGCGCTTCGCCTCGAAGGCGTTGGCCCCCCAGGCGTAGATGCCGTGCTTGCGCAGCAGAATGCCGGGAATACGCGCATCCAGCCGCTCGGCGACCTCGGGCACGATCCGCGGGATTTCGGCGAAATTGGAGACGATCGGAATGTCGATGCGCGCCTCTTCCTCCCAAATGTTGAACGCTTTAATCAGCTCGACGCCGTCGACCGGCACCGAGCGGCGTTCCCAGAAACGTTCCGAGACGATGTTGTTGAACACCGTATGCACGTGGAAAATGGCGCCGCAGCCCGTCTGCCTGTATATCTCGCAGTGGATCAGCGTCTCCGCCGAAGGCTTCAGCTTCGTCGCTTCCGCGGGCTTGCCGTCCCGGTCGACGAACAGGAAGTCCTCGGGCGTTTCCTTCGACTTGTCCTTGCCGCTCGCCGTAACGGCGAAATGAAATTGCTCCGGCGAGTAGTCGCCGACCCGCACCGACAGATTGCCGCTCGTGCCGGCGAACCAGCCCCGGGAAGCGAACAGCGATTTGATCTCGCGAAGCTCGCCGAGCGCGCGGGCTTTGTCTTCGGTTGTGATCAGTTGAAAGCTCATGTGGAGGCAGCCGTCCTTTCTTCCAAGGCGTCGATTACGTCATAGAACGATTCGTAGGGGATGTAAGGGACGCCAAGCTCTTTGCATTTGTCGATCAGGTGGGAGCGGGCGAATACGACGTCCGCCTGCTTCGCGCCTTCAAAATCGGTGACGCTGTCGCCGATCAGAATACGCTCGTACCGGTCGGCCGGAAAACGGCGCATGATCGTCGTTTTGCACATCCCGCAATCGTTCGCGCAATGCTCGTCACACGGGTGCGGCCACAATATTTCGATCCGCTCGCCGGTGAAATCGCTGGCGTTGCAGTAAATATGATCCCGCGGAATGCCGAAACGCTCAAGCAGGGGATAGACGAAAAAGTCGATTCCGCCGCTTGTGACATAAAAGTCGATCGATTCATACCGGCAGAAGCGAAGCAGCTCCGCGAACCCTTCGCGAATGACAGCGTTGCCGATCGCGTACTCGACGACCTCTTTCTGCATCGAAGCCGGCAGCAGGCGGAAAAGCTCGCCGACGCCTTCACGGATCGTTTTGCGCTGCGCGACGATGTCTTCGACGATCGCTTCCCAGCCCTCGGGATTGAAATGACGGATAATCGCGACGATGTTGTCGTTGACGGTAATCGTACCGTCGAAATCGCAGAAGATGACGCGCGGTTTGCCGTCCGTCATTGTTTAACCCCCCATGCTTCGATCGCGGCGCGAAGCGCCTCATGGCGCTGCGCGGCGTCGCGCAGCGGGTCCCCGTTCAGTGTGGCCTCGATCGCCTGCCTGAACGCCTGTCCGCCGGCCGCCGTACCGAGCGGATGGCCGTGCACGCCGCCGCCTGCGTTCACGACGACCTCCTTGCCGAAATCCTTCAGGATCAGCGGCACAAGGCCCGGGTGAATGCCCGCAGACGGCACGGGGAAGCTTGTCCGTCCCGGCACGCTTCCATCCAACAGGGCGTCCCTCACGGCAAGGTTTTCTTCCTTCGGCATGACAACCGAGCCGTAAGGGGAAGGGAACAGCACGAGATCCGCGCCGGCCAGCCGCATCAGCTTGCCGAGCAGCAGCGGGGCGGCGATGCCGTAATGCGGCGACGGATAAAAGGCGCCCGCCATGGCCGGGTGCGCGGCGATCGGGATGTTGATGCCGGGATCGCGGCTGAGCTCATACAGCGCGTCGTAGCCGTAGGCAAGCACGTTGAACAGCAGCGCGTTCGCGCCCGCGGCGACCGCGCGCCTGGCGTTCTCGGCGAGCTTGAACGTCGGGCCGGTCAGGTTGACGGCGTACAGCAGCTTCTGGCCGGTCTCGGCCTGCGCTTCCCGGGCCGCGGCCATGCAGGTTTCGATCCGTTTCTCAAGCGGCGTAAGCGGGTTCTCGAACAAAATCTCGTCGTCCTTGATCAGATCGACGCCGCCGAGCGCCTGGCGGTAAAATTGTTCCTTCAGGCCGGACAGATCATGGCCGATGACCGATTTGAAAATGCTCATGAGCAGCGGGCGGTCGCGCACGCCGAGCAAATCCCGCACACCTTGGACGCCGAACCGCGGACCCGGGAAGGCGGACCGGAAGCCTTCGGACACGTCCAGATCGAGCAGCTTGATCTTACCGTCCATCGACAGCTTGCCGAAAACGGTAACGAGCAGGGCGGGGATGTCGCGGCTGAAATTGACGTCCGGATAATCGATCACGATATCGGCGCAGCGCTCGCCGGTCGGCGGCCCGCCGGCTTCGTATTCGGTAACGGAGACGACCTTGCCGAGATGCTTCTCCATCTCGGCCTTCTTCGACTCGGGCAGCTCGGTCCAGCTTCCGACCGTCAAGCCGACCGCGATGGACGCCGCTTTCTTGCCGAAATCCGCCTTGTCGTCAAAGCAGCGGTACGTTGCCCGGCAGTAGCCGTTGCCAGTGTCGCTCATGAAATCGTGCTCCTCTCCAAAGCGGCGCCCAGCTCGCCGGCGCGTTCCGCCGCCCGAAGAACGGCGCGCACCAGCGTTTCGGACACTTGCCTGTCGTTCAACAGTTCAACCGCGGCCTGCGTCGTGCCGCCCGGCGACGTAACCTTGCGCCTGAGCTCGGCGGGCGCTTCGCCCGTAGCCTTGACCATCGAGGCGGCGCCGAGCACGGTCTGAACCGTCAGCTCCTGCGACGCCTCCGGCGACAGGCCGAGCCGCATGCCGGCTTCGATCATCGCTTCCATGACGTAGTAAATGTAAGCCGGGCCGCTGCCCGACAAGCCGGTTACCGCGTCGATCAGCGGCTCCTCGACCACCGTCGTGATGCCGACGGCGCGGAAGAGCGCCTCGGCCGTTGCCTGCTGCGAGGCGGTCACGAACGCGTTGCAGCAAAGGCCGGTCGCGCCGAGCCCGATCGTGCTCGACGTGTTGGGCATCGTGCGGACGATGGCGACCGGCTTGCCGATCAGTTTGCCGATCGTGGCGGTCGACAGGCCGGCGATGACGGAGACGAGCAGCTGCTTCTCCGAGACGAGGGCGGACAGGCCGCGCAGCGCAGCGTCCGCGTCCTTCGGCTTCATGCATAAGAAAATGACGTCCGCCTCCGCAAGCAGACGATTTTTGTCCGCTTCCCCGGAAGGCGCTTCGACGCCGTATTGTTCGCGAAGCTCGCTCAGCCGGTCGACGTTGGACCGGTTAATGACGCCGATCCGCTCCGGCCGGGCAAGGCCTTCGCCCAGCAGGCCGCGAACGATCGCTTCGGCCATCGAGCCGGCGCCGTAAAAGCAAAAGCGCATATCCGCGACCGCCGCCGCGGCTGCGTCTCTCTCCTGTGACATTGACAAGCTCATCTCCTATCCGCGGACCTGTCCGCTGCCGTAAATCCGGTATTTGGTCGAGGTGAGGGCGGGCAAGCCCATCGGACCCCGCGCATGAAGCTTTTGCGTGCTGATGCCGATCTCCGCGCCGAAGCCGAACTCGAAGCCGTCGGTGAAGCGGGTGGAGGCGTTATGGTAGACGGCCGCCGCGTCCACCTCCTGCAGGAAACGCTCGGCGCTCGCCCGGTCTGCGGTGACGATGCACTCCGAATGCTTCGTGCCGAACCGCTCGATATGGGCCAGCGCTTCATCGAGGCCCCCGACGATCCTTATGTTCAGAATATAATCGTTGTATTCCGTTGCGTAGTCGTCGTCCGAGGCTGGTTTGGCCTGCGGCAGCAACGCGCGCGTTTCGGGACAGCCGCGCAGCTCGACGCCCGCTTCCAGCAGCCTCCCTGCGAGTGCCGGCAAATGGCGTGCCGCAAAAGCGCGGTGTACGAGCAGCGTTTCCATCGCGTTGCATACGGAAGGGCGCTGCACCTTGGCGTTGTACGCGATGTCGGCCGCCATGCCGGCGTCGGCGCTCTCGTCGACATACGTGTGGCAGATGCCGGCGCCGGTCTCGATGACGGGCACGGTGGCATTTTCCACGACGTTGCGGATCAACGCCGCGCCGCCCCGCGGAATGACGACATCCAGCAGGCCGTTCAGCTTGAGCATTTCATCGACCGATTTCCGATCCGAATCCTCGATCAATTGAAGCGCCTCCGGCGGCATCGCCGTTTCAGACAGCGCCCCGTGCAAAATCTCCACGATCCGCTTGTTCGATTCGATCGCGGCCGAACCGCCGCGCAGCAAGACCGCGTTGCCGGTTTTCAGGCAGAGCCCGGCGGCGTCGACCGTCACATTCGGCCTGGCCTCGTAGATCATGCCGATCACGCCGAGCGGCACGCGGATCTGCTCGACGAGCAGCCCGTTCGGCCGGCTGAACGACACCAGCTTGTCGCCGACCGGATCGGGCAGCTCCGCGATTTGGCGCAGTCCGTCCGCCATGCCGGCGATCCGGCTTTCGTTCAAGGCCAGCCGGTCGAGCAGGGAGGCGCTTGTGCCGTTCTCGCGGCCGCGCCGCAAATCCCGCTCGTTCGCCTCCATGATCGAGGCGGACGACGCGATCAGCGCGTCCGCCATCCGGAGCAGCGCCCCGTTTTTTTGCTCCGCCGTCAGCCGGTTCATGGCGCCTGCCGCCGATTTGGCGCGCAGCGCCTTTTCCTTTACTTCGCTCGCTGCAGCTTTAGCTTCTTTCATCACGACATACAGCCTCCCGTCAGCTTTTTAACGTAACCCATTCGTCCCGGTGTATCACTTCGATGCGCGCGACGTCGACGCGCTTGCGCACTTCCTCCGTGCCGAGGCCGGCGACCGCCTTGATCTGCCAGGCGGCGTAGTTGACGACGCCCCGGCCGACCGTTTCGCCGCGCTCGTTGACCACCTCGACGACGTCGCCGGGATGGAACTCGCCCTCGACCGTCCGGATGCCGGCGGGGAGGAGGCTTTTGCCTCCGGCGTGCAAGGCCGATTCGGCGCCGGCGTCGACGGTGATTTTGCCCTGCGGGCTCGAGTGAAAGCCCAGCCATTGCTTTTTCATCGACAGGCTGTGCCCGCTTGTCTCGAAATACGTTCCTCTGCCTCTGCCCGCGGCGCCGGCCGCGATATCCCCGGGCTCGGCAGCCCTGCCGATGAAAGCGGACACGCCGCCGCGCATCGCGATCCGCGCCGCCTCGATTTTCGAGCGCATGCCGCCCGTGCCTACGTTGGAGCCTGCGCCGCCTGCGACCGCCATGATGTCCTCCGATATTTGCGTGACCCGTTCGATCCGGACGGCGCCTGGATTTTTGCGCGGATCGGCGGTGTAAAGTCCCTCGATATCGGTCAGGATCAGCAGCAGCCGCGCCTTGACGAGATTGGCGACCAGCGCGGACAGCGTATCGTTGTCGCCGAATTTCAGCTCGTCGACCACAACCGTGTCGTTCTCATTGACGATGGGGAGGACGTTCTGCCGCAGCAGTTCCTCGATCGTCATTTGCGCGTTCCGGATACGGCTCCGGTTGGAGAAATCGCCGCGCGTGAGCAGTATTTGCGCGACGCCGATGCCGTAGCGGGCGAAAGCCTCCTGATAAGCCTGCATCAGCAGCGCCTGACCGACGGCCGCGGCCGCCTGCTTCTCATGCAGCAGCTTGGGGCGCGCCGCATAGCCGATCCGCTTGAACCCGGCGGCGACGGCTCCCGAGGTGACCAGCAGCACCTTGCGGCCTTCCTTGATTAGCGCAGACAGCTCTCCGGCGAAATACCCGATCCGATCGCGATTCAGGCCGCCTTCCTCCGATGTGAGGGAGCTGCTGCCGATTTTGACGACGATGACTTCGGCCATTCCGGCAACCCTACCTTCCAAAATTAAAAAAGACTTCCGTCCTGATAAAGGACGAAAGTCTGGCTTCCGCGGTACCACCTTAATTGATGATGCATAGATCATCCTGCTTCCGGCCTGATAACAGCAGGCGCTGTCCGGCTCCTCGCCGGCCGTTCGGGGGTGGGTTCGGCACGGTCCCGCGATGGATTCTTGCAGCCTCGGAATCCACTCTCTGCACGCAAAGCGCTCGTACGTACTAGTCCCGTCACAACGTTTTATATCCTTATGGAGTCCCCGAAAAGTAAGTCGGATAAGCTGCAGAGCATCATGTCACTTTTGGGGGATTATTTTTGGGGGATTATTTTCGGTTAATTTAGAGATACCGTAAGTTTACCATGATCGAATGGGGCTGTAAAGCGACGCAAGGCCCCAGCCGACAACTCTTAGCCGAACAGCCCGAGCCGGCCGATCCGCATCACGGCCTCGCGCAGCCGCGCTTCATCGGCCAGCAGCCCGAGACGCACATAGCCTTCGCCGTTCTCGCCGAAGCCGACACCGGGCGCCAGCACGACGTCCGCGCGCTCGAGCAGCAGATCCGCGAACGATTCGGACGTGTGCCCCGCGGGCACGGGAAGCCAGCAGAAAAACGAGCCGCCCGGCTTGTCCGCTTTCCAGCCGATTTCGTCCAGCGCCCCGAAAAGCGCGTCCCTGCGGCGTCCGTAAATCGCATTGAGCTCCCGCACGCTGTCCTGCGGGCCGGTCAAGGCGAACGCGGCAGCTTCCTGGATGCCGCCGAACAGGCTGCAGTAATAATGGTCCTGAATCAGATTGATCAGGGACACGATGCGGGCGTTGCCGAGCGCAAAGCCGACGCGCCAGCCGGCCATGTTGTAGCTTTTCGACAGCGTGTAAAATTCGACGCCGACCTCCTTCGCGCCCGGCGTTTCCAGAAAGCTGACCGGCCGCTTGCCGTCGAAGCCGATCGCGCCGTAGGCGAAGTCGCTGGCCACGGCCACTTTGTGGCGGCTTGCAAACCGCACCGTCTCCTCATAGAAACGGGAATCGGCCACGGCGCCGGTCGGATTGTTCGGGTAGTTGAGGAACATCAGCTTGGCCTTGTCGGCCGTCTCCGCCGGAATCCGGCCGTAGTCCGGCAGAAAGCCGTTCGCCGCGGTTAGCGGCATGAACGACATCGAGGCGCCCGCGAGGGAGACGCCCGACCAGTAATCCGGGTAGCCCGGATCGGGCACGAGGCAGACGTCTCCCGGATTGAGCAGGCATTGGCTGATTTCGACAAGCCCCGTCTTGCCGCCGAACAGGATGGCGACCTCTGTCTGCGGATCGAGCCGGACGCCGTAATCGAGCCGGTAGCGCTCGGCGACCGCTTCCTTCAGAAAAGCGAAGCCGCTGAACGGCGGATATTTATGGTAAAGCGGGTCGGCCGCCGCTTCCTGAAGCCTGGCGACGATATGCGGCGGCGTCGGCCGGTCGGGGTTGCCCTGGCCGAGATTGATGACGTCGCGGCCTTTGGCCGCCTGGGCGTTCGCTTTGGCGACAAGCTTGGCGAAAAATTGCGTCGGCAGCGCCTTTATGCGCTCCGCAGGCTCGATGGCGGTGCCGGCGCCGGTATGGGTTGTATTTGTCGTTTCCATTAGGACCTCACTCCGTATTTGCACATAATAGACCTAATGTAGCACGTACGGAGGGGACTGTCGAGCAGAGGACGGGATCGTCAGGGCGCCGCGATTTTCCGCAGAAAAGGCTTCAGGTCGGCTTTGAAAGTGAGCAGATAAGGCCGGCGCTCCGCGTCGAACACAAGCAGCACCGGTTCGTATTGCTCGCAATGGAACAGGAAAACGTCGTCGACCTCGAACTTCAGGGCGCCCACCTGCGTCTGGATCGGACGGGTCAGGGGCACGCGGTAGACGAACCCGCATTTTTCGTGCGGCTTCAGCTGCGGCGACAGGCCGGTCACCGACCGCAGCCATTCCACGGCAAACCGCTGATATTCCGCGTCGTTCGGGATCGTTTTGACCACCTTGCCCGCTTTTACGTCAAACACCTGCACCGGTTTTACCATCGGCTCGGGGGCCGAGACAGCCGGCTCCGCCCATAAGAGGACGGCGGCGACCGTCAGCAGGACGGGGACGAGCCTGTGTTTCAATCGATGGATCATCGCTGGTTCCAGCTCCTTCCGTGCCCGAAGGCACATATCGTTTCCATCGTAGGGTTCCCATCTTGACAGTTTGCCATGACAGGGTAAGAATAAGAAAAAACCGTTCGACGGACCGGAGGTTAACAGCATGCCATCCAAATCGATGCGGGTCGCGCTCCTGCAGATGCATATAGAGGCCGGGCGGCCGGAAGTCAATTTCAGCAAGCTGGAGGGAATGCTTCAGGCGGCGGTAAACGGAGGGGCGAAGCCCGATGTGATCGTGTTTCCGGAAATGTGGAACACAGGCTACGCGCTCGACGTGATCGGCGATATCGCCGACGAAGAGGGCGAGCGGACACGGGCGATGATGGCGGAATTCAGCCGCAGGCACGCTGTGAATATTGTGGCGGGCTCGATCGCGGAAAAGCGGGACGCCGGCGTATTCAACACGATCCGCGTGTTCGACCGAAGCGGGGACGAGGCCGGCGATTACGACAAAATTCATTTGTTTCGGTTGATGGACGAGGAGAAGCATTTGCAGCCCGGCGGCAAAATCGGGCGGACGACGCTGGACGGCGAGCCGGCCGGCCTGATGATCTGCTACGATATCCGCTTTCCCGAGCTGGCGCGCACGCTGGCCTTGCAAGGCGCGAAGCTGCTGATCGTGCCGGCGGAATGGCCGAATCCGCGGCTTCATCACTGGCGGACGCTGCTGACGGCGCGCGCCATCGAGAACCAGATGTACGTCATCGCGTGCAACCGGACCGGCGTCAGCGGGTCGACGTCGTTTTTCGGGCATTCGATGGTGATCGATCCGTGGGGCGAAGTGATCGCAGAGGCCGGCGGGGAGGAGACGGTGCTGACGGCCGATATCGACCTGTCGCTCGTCGACGAAGTGCGGGGAAGGATACCGGTGTTCGAGGACCGAAGGCCTGCCTTGTACGATTTCGGCAAGTAAAGGTTTTGCGTCGGCTGAGGTCCACGCTCCGGACAACCCTGCTGGGTTTCATCCAAACACAAATCAAGCTGAAGTCCTCTTCTCTCCGCTATGTTGGATTCTCTCCAGCCAATGAAGCAAGGATGACCGTTCAGAGGAGAATGCGGCCGATCTCATCGCGCGTTTTCGCAATATAAACCCATAAGGACGTTTCGTCCCCCTAGACAGTCGATCGAAGTTCGTATCAACCTTGGGACAACGATCGATTCCCGACAGTCCGGCAGCCTTTGCGCGGTAAAGAGGCTGCCGTTTACGCTGCCTTGAGCCGTCGGTTACGACTCCTTTTTTTCGTTCACCGCGTCTGGCGGGGCTGCGACCGTTTGTTTGAGGGTCTGGATGAACGCGTCCGACGCTTTGGAGAGATAGCGGCCTTTGCGGGTGGCGATCACGAGGGTGCGCGAAGGGGCGGATTCGAGCGGCAGGTACACTGGCGATTGATCGCTCCATTTGGCGCGCGCGATCATGTGCGGCACGAACGCGAGCCCCATGCCCGCGGCGACGAGCGATTGAACCGTTTCGATGTTGCTGCTCTCGAACACGATGCGCGGCTCGAAGCCGGCGGCGGCGCACAGGTTGAGCGCGATTTGGCGGAAGCCCTGCCCTTTCTTGAGCACGATGAAAGGCTCGCGCGCCAGTCCGGCCACGGGCACGCCTTGCCGCTCATAGCGGGCTGCTTCCTGTGCCAGCCGGTGCAGCGGGGGGACGGCCAGCCTGATCTCCTCCTCGATCAGCGGCTCCCAGGCGAGCGAAGGATCGTTCAGCGGGAGCGACAGAATCGACAGGTCGGTCTGGCCGGCTGCCGTCAGCTGCTCAAGCTTGGACGATGTGTCCTCTACGAGAACGACCTCGATCTCGGGGTAGCGTTTGCCGAATTCCGGCAGCACCCGCGGCAGGATATGAGAACCGGTGATCGGCAGGCAGCCGACGACAAGGCGTCCTTTTCGCATATGGGCGAGGTCGTCCATCTCCTGGCGCAGCTGCTCGACGGCGTCGAGGATCGATTCGGCCTTTGCGACGAACGCGGCGCCCGCATGGGTCAGCTCGACGTTGTTCGTTGTCCGTCGGAACAGCAGGACGCCGATTTCCTTCTCCAGCTTCGACAGCTGCTGGCTCAAGGAGGGCTGTGCAATATGAAGCTTCTCCGCCGCGCGCGAAAAGTTTTTCTCCGCCGCGATTTGCACGACGTACTGCAGCTGGCGCAATTCCATTGTCGGTATGCCTCCTCATGGGGTGTATGTTGGCGGTGGGGTGAGCAGCCGGTGGCCCGGGATAACGCCGGAATCCAGCATTAAACGTCTGCGAGCGCACTCCAAAAGCGGAAGCGCCCCCCGAACAGTCGGTTGTAACACGGCTTTCGCGGATTATACCCACACCAAGCTGCGAGGGAGCATCATAGCCCATACCTATCACGGTTATAGATATTATATCTTAGATCAATGATTAAGAACATGTTAATATGATAGCAACGATCGACAGGGGACGGATTCCCTGATGACGACATTCATGGGGTGAAACATTATGGCGAAAAGAACAATGTTTGAGAAGATTTGGGACAATCATGTCATCCATTCGGAGCCGGGCAAGCCGAGCATTCTGTACATCGACCTCCATCTGGTGCACGAGGTAACGTCGCCGCAGGCTTTCGAAGGGCTCCGCTTGTCGGGCCGCAAGGTGCGCCGTCCGGAATTGACGTTCGCGACGATGGACCACAACGTGCCGACGAAGGACCGCTTCAACATCTCCGACCCGATCTCCAAGCAGCAGATCGACACGCTGACGAAAAACTGCGAAGACTTCGGCGTCAAGCTGTTCGACCTGCACAACATCGACCAGGGCGTCGTGCACGTCATGGGTCCCGAGATCGGCCTGACGCATCCGGGCAAAACGATCGTCTGCGGCGACAGCCACACCTCGACGCACGGCGCGTTCGGCGCGCTGGCGTTCGGCATCGGCACCAGCGAAGTGGAGCACGTGCTCGCGACGCAATGCCTGCAGCAGTCCAAGGCGAAGACGATGGAAGTCCGCTTCGTCGGCAAGCGCAAGCCCGGCGTAACGGCGAAGGACCTGATCCTGGGCGTCATCGCGAAATACGGCACCGACTTTGCGACCGGCTACGTGCTGGAGTATACGGGCGAAGCGATCCGCAGCCTGACGATGGAAGAGCGGATGACCGTGTGCAACATGTCGATCGAAGCGGGCGCCCGCGCCGGCCTGATCGCGCCGGACGAAACGACGTTCGAGTACCTGCGCGGCCGTGAATACGCGCCGAAGGATTTCGACCAAGCCGTTGAGCAGTGGAAGCAATTGACGACGGATGAGGGAGCCCCCTACGACAAAGTCGTCGAGTTCGACGTCGACTTGCTGATCCCGCAAGTCACCTGGGGAACGAGCCCGGGCATGGGCACGGACATCACGTCCGCCGTTCCGGATCCGAAGAGCTTTGCTACGGAGAACGAGCGCAAAGCCGCCGAGAAAGCGCTGGAATATATGGCGCTGACGCCGGGCACGCCGATGAGCCGGATTCCGATCGACTACGTGTTTATCGGCTCCTGCACGAACGGCCGCATCGAAGACCTGCGCGCCGCGGCGGAAGTGGCCAAAGGCTATAAGGTAAACGAACGCGTTACGGCGATCGTTGTGCCGGGCTCCGGCCGCGTTAAGCTGCAGGCGGAGAAGGAAGGACTTGACAAGGTGTTTATCGAAGCGGGCTTCGAATGGCGCGAAGCGGGCTGCTCGATGTGTCTGGCGATGAATCCGGACGTTCTGCAGCCGGGACAGCGCTGCGCATCGACGTCCAACCGCAACTTCGAGGGCCGTCAGGGCCGCGGCGGACGCACGCACCTGGTTTCGCCGGCGATGGCCGCGGCCGCAGCCGTCATGGGACATTTTACGGACGTGCGCGACTGGAAATTCAAATCCGAGGTCATGAACTGAAACCGACCGGCATTCGATAAAGAGGATAACGAGGGGAGCTTTCACCATGGAATCATTTAAAACCTTGACCGGCATCGTCGCGCCGGTGGACCGCGTCAATGTCGACACGGACGCGATCATTCCGAAACAATTTCTGAAGCGGATCGAGCGGAGCGGGTTCGGCCAATTCCTTTTCTACGAATGGCGCTTCGACGAGGCGGGCAACGTGAACCCGGAATTCGAGCCCAACAAGCCCCGCTATCAGGGCGCGTCGATTCTGATTTCCCGCGCGAACTTCGGCTGCGGCTCGTCCCGCGAGCATGCGCCGTGGGCGATTCTCGACTATGGCTTCAAGGTCGTCATCGCGCCGTCGTTCGCCGACATTTTCTACAACAACTGCTTCAAGAACGGCATTCTGCCGATCAAGCTCAGCGAGGAGCAGGTGGAGGAACTGTTCCAGCGAACGTCCGCCAATGAAGGCTACCGGCTGACCGTCGATCTGGAGAACAAGACGATCGCCGACGGCCAAGGCCTGCATATCGCTTTCGAGCTCGACGACCATCGCCGCCAGTTCCTGCTGCTCGGCCTCGACGATATCGGCTTGACGCTCCAGCATGAGGACAAAATCGCCGCCTATGAAGCGAAGCGCGCGGCGCAAGTTTAATTCGCGATTTTAAACGCACAGTCTTTATCGTAAACCGTTCCGTCTATCGACGGGGCGGTTTTGTGTTTAGGGGGTCAGCCGGATGGATCCGGGTGGCCCTTTTTCATGGCGTCCGATCGAGCAAGATTAAAGTTATTAAAAAAATGTCGATTTTTTTCAAATAAAGCCGTTTCGGCGTTTAAAACCGCGTTATTACGGGTAATTACTTAAATTTCCTTCAAACGCAACTTTTTCTGTCGTTTCGCGTCTAACTATGCGTCTGTATTCGTCGAATGAGGACATTCGCCGCGGGCAACAAAAAAGGTTTGAGGTGACGCATGAAGAAGTTTTTTACGCTGATGCTGTTGATGTCGTTCGCTTATATGCTCCTGCCGGGAGAAGGTCAAGCGGCCCCGGTCGTTCCGAAGCTGTATCTCAACGGCAAGGTCGTCCAGTCGGAAGCCCAACCGCGAGTCGTCAATCAATTCACTTTGGTTCCGCTGCGTCTTGTCGCCGAACAGCTCGGATACGACGTGAAATGGGACAAGAAATCGAAACAGGTCTCGATCAATAACAGCGATACCGAAATTTTGTTGACCGTTAACGATTCGCGAGCGGTGGTCAACGGCTCGCATATGAAGCTTGACGTCCCCGCATTGGCCGATAAAGGCACGACTTATGTGCCGCTGCGTTTCGTAGGGGAGAACCTCGGCCTTGATGTCTTCTGGGACAAGCCTACCAGATCCGTTCATTTATTCGGCAATGCGGATACAGGGATACCGGCGGACAACGGCGGCGGAGCGCCGGCGGTTCCTCCTGCGGCCGGAGGCGATACGCCGATCGAGGCGGTGCCTGTAACGAATCCGCCTGAACCGGTTGCCGAGCCGAATGCTCCGGCGGAAGAGCCTGCCGGGCCTGCAGTCGAACCGGAGTTCCCGGACGACGCGCTGGCTGCCGTGAAGGGGTTCTCGTTCGACGGAGCGGGCCGCATCACGGTCGACTATGAGGGACAGCTGACGCCGAACGAGCCGTTCTGGTCCGGAACGAAGCTGGTCATCGACATTCCGAACGCCGCCCTTTCGCCTGAAATGTCGGCCGAGCTGAAAGCGCAAGGGCTCGCGCAGGGCGAGATCATCGTCGATACGCTTGCGCTTCAGAAGGTCCGCTATTCCTATTATTCGGACAAGCCGTCGACCGTGCGGATCGTCCTTGATCTGGCGATGCAAACGGAATACGCCGTTTCGGGCTCGGACGGACAATACTACATCGACGTTGTCATGAGCGGCGATATGCCGACGCCGCCTCTGCCGGGTTTGCCGGGCCTGCCTGTCGACACCGATGCGAACGGCAACAAGATTTACAAGGTCGTCATCGATGCGGGACACGGAGGGAAAGATCCGGGCGCTCCGTCGGTCACCGGCCAATGGGAGAAGCAGTTCAACCTGTCGGTCGCCCTCAAGGTGCAGAAGCTTCTGGAGAACGAGCAGAGAATCAGGCCGTATTTGACGCGCAGCACCGACGTGTTCATCGAGCTGAACGATCGCGCGAAATTGCCCAACGAGCTGCAAGCGGACTTATTCATTTCCATACACGCCAACCGGTATACCTCGAATGCTACCGGTACCGAGACGTATTACAACCGGGCGGACAGCAAGGCGTTCGCAGACGTGATGCATAAAAATCTGGTGCAGGCAACCGGCCTGCCGGACCGCAACGTTCGCCAGGCCGGCTTCCTGGTCATCCGCAAGACGACGATGCCTGCCGTTCTGCTGGAAGCGGGATATTTGTCCAATTCGCGCGATGCGAAGGCGCTGTTCACCGAATCGGTGCAAGACCGGATTGCAGCCGGAATCGTAGCCGGCATTAAAGAACAGTTGAAGCTTAATTAAAGGGGGATCATCCGTTGAAAAAAGCTTTTCTGCTGCTGATGTTGCTGTTTGCAGTTGCGGCGCTGGCCGCCTGCGGCAAAGGCTCCGGGCAAGCGGACGGGAATTCCCCGCCGGCCGAACCGGACACGCAAGCCGCAGGCGCGCCCGCCGGCAATGCGGCCGAGGACAAGCCTGCCGCGCCTGAGACGGAGACGGTGCCTGAAATGGAATCTGAGCCTGAGACGATCACGGTTCGCTATTATGTTACGGATGCCGAGCTCGGCGAATTGATTGAGAAGCAAACGGAAGTGACGGTCGGAGAAGGCGGCAATGTTTACAAGGCGGCATTGGAGGCCTTGCAGAAGGAGACCGAAAAAGAACTGTCGCTCTGGAAGGGCGTAGAGTTTAAAGATGCCGTTCTGAAAGAGGGCGTGCTTACGGTCGACGTGTCGATTCCGGACGAAGCGAGGCTAGGCGCGCCGGGCGAGGCGCTGGCGCTCGAAGCGATCACGCGCACGGCTTTCCAATTCGATGAGGTCAAGGCGCTCGACATACTCGTCGACGGCGAAGCGGTCGAGAGCCTGATGGGCCATGTTGAGTTGGAGCATCCGATTCAACGCGGCTAACCAACCATACAATTGAGGGGGAAATACGGCATGTCTCAGCATTCTTCCTGGAAAAAGATTTTGGTCACTACGCTCATTTGCACGCTCATTACAGGTGCCGGGACCGCTTTTGCCGAAACGGACGGACCGGCGGGGGCGAATGCCGAGACCGCTAAGGACGCCAATGCCGCAACGGCTCCGGCCTCTGCCGCACCGGCAGCGTCGGCGGCTGCGGCCAATCGCCCGTCTACGCCGTTTTCCGACGTCAGGAACGGTCACTGGGCCGAGAAGCACATCGCAAAGCTGGCTTTGCAAGAAATTGTGCGAGGCAACGAGGGCAAATTCAAACCGGCCGACAGCGTGACCCAGCAGGATGCGGTGATCATGGCTATACGGTTTATGGGCCTTGAACAGGAAGTCGATGAGAGCGCAGGGATTATTTTTCCCGATGCTTTTGAAGTGGGCAATTATGCCAAAGGCTATGTCGCGCTCGCCCTGCAGAAGAAGCTGCTGGACCAGACCGATGAATACGCTTTGGCGGAAGCCGCCCCCGAAGTGTCCTGGGGAACGGCCAGAGCTTCGCGCGAATGGGTGACGAAGCTGATCGTGCGGGCAATCGGTCAGAAGGAATTGGCCGACAAGATGAGCGGCGGGCAGGCCGCTTTCAGCGATAACGCCCAAATCGGCGACAGCTATGAGGGCTACGTCAACGCGGCCGTATCTTTGGGATTGATCAAGGGCGTATCCGGGGAAAAATTCGATCCGAAGGGGCTTATTAACCGTGCGTCGCTGGCGACGCTGCTCAGCCGCGCGGAATCGCAGGTCCCGGTCGCGTATAAAGGCCAAACCGCCGGCGTCATCGCATCGCTCACAGACTCGTCGCTTACGCTTGTCGGCAAGGACGGGAAAAGCGCGACCTATTCTTTGGCGGCCGATACGCTGCTGTACCGGTTCGACTCGGAGCAGGCGGCTTCGCTCGCAACGATTCAGCCTTATACGGACGCGATCGTCATTTCCGCGAACGGCAAAGCGCTTTACGTCGAGCAATCCGGCGGGGCCCCAAAGGTTGAAACGATCAGCGGCACGGTTGCAAGCGTCATGCCGGCGGAGCGCAAAATTTGGCTGCGGGTCGGCTCCGAATTCGTATCGGTGAACTACGACGATTCGCTCCGCCTGCAGGACGGCGAAAGCAAACCGCTTGCTGTCGCCGATTTGAAGGAGAGCAGCACGGTTGAAGTGGACCGCGACACATTCCGGTCTTCGCCGCTTGCGGTGAATGTCCGGGTGAAGGGCGCTCCGGTCAACAAGACGGGGCAGGGCACGGTTGTCGGCGTGGCGGCCGGCTCCATTACGATCGCGGATGCGGCGGCCGGAACATCGGCGACATGGCGCGTCGCCGCGGCCGTTGCGGTTGCGAAGCAGGGGCGGCCGGCTACGCTGGGCGATCTGGCGGCCGGCGATACGGTCGTTTACGAAATCGCGAACGATCTCGTCACGAAGATTACGGTCAGCCAGGCGGCAGCGCAAACCGTCAGCGGCCAGTTCGTCAGCGCCGATAGCAAGCTGATCGCCTATACCGTAGGCGGAAAAGCCGAAGCGGAGTTTCTGGCGCCTGCCGTGCAGGTGACGATTAACGGAATTCCTGACGCGACGCTGGCGGATCTCACTGCGCAGGATACGATTGAGCTGACGTTAAACGGCCAAAGCGAAGTCACCGCGGTTAAGGTTACGAATAGAAACGTGCTGACCGTCAACAACGCTTCGATTACTTCTTACGTCGCGGCATCGAAGATATTGACGGTGACGGACATGTCGGGAACGCCGGTCGCGGTCAAGCTGACCGACAAAACGCGGATCGATTTCAACGGTGCGGCCGTCTCGCTGGACGCCGCCGCGCCGCTGTTGGCCAACAACCGCAAAATATCGGTTTCCTACTCCGGCTCGACGGCCGTCTCGCTGAAATTCGTCTATAAATATTCGGGAACGCTCATGAGCTTGAATACGGCGGCCAACCAACTGACGCTCAAGCTTGCCGACGGTTCGACGCTGGCGCTGCCGGTTCAGACGCCCGCGGTGGAACTGTACGGCAAAAGCGCCGCCACCATGGCCGACGTTCAGACGGGGCAGACGGTCACGCTGCTGCTCGATACGAATCAGGAAAAGGCTGTCGCGATCCAAATGCATAAGGTTGTACAGATGACCGTCGCTTCCGTCGATGCGGCCGGCAAAAAAATAAACCTGACGACAGGCGAAGGCGTTACCTCGCCTTGGACCGTCGGATCCGATGCGACATTCACCGGCGACAGCGGCGAGGCGCTGTCGTTATCGCAGCTGTCGGCGGGTCAGACGGTTAACGTCACGTTCGTTGGGCGGCAGTTGACCGACGTGAAGCGGGTTCCGGTAACGGTGGGCAAGGTCGTTTCGGTGGGCGCCGACACGATTACGTTGACCGATTACAGCGGCAAGTCGACCGAACTTGCGCTGGGCGCAGGCTTCCGGATCGTCAAGAACGGGACGACGGCTGCCGCGACGTCTTCGCTTGCGGCCGGAGACCGGATCGAAATCCGCAAGGACGAACGGGACAAGACGCTCGTTACGGCGATCGCCGGCCTTTCGAAGAAGTTCTGGAAGCAGGACGCCGCCGCCAATGAGCTTTACGTGATCCGGTCAAGCGCGAACATGACCGACAGCTACCGGTTCAAGCTCGCGCCCGAAACGGTATTCACATCGGGCGACGCCAGGATTGCCATCTCTTCGCTGCGACAGGGCGATCCGATTGTGCTCTACACCTATCAGGGCATGCTGCTCGAGGTCGTCAAATCCTAACGCAACCACGCAACGATCAATAAAGCGCGTCTGGCGATTGGCCGGAGCGCTTTTTTCTTCGAAGAATAATAGACGCCGGCCCAAAAGAATGATAAATTCGTGAACAGCGGCCATTGCCGCGCACATAGGCGTTCGAAGCGCAGCAATGGCGCTTGCGCGGCGCGACATTTTTCGCTACACTTTGAACGAGCACGATGCAAATGGAAGAGAGGGCGCCGGCAGCATGCCGGAGAAGCCCGGGAGAGACTGGTTATGAATGCGAAAAGGATGCGGCACATTTTAGATACGATTGCCGGCATGTTTCCGGACGCGCATTGCGAGCTCGTTCACGACAATCCGTTCGAGCTGACGATCGCGGTGCTGTTGTCCGCGCAGTGCACGGATGCGACGGTTAACAAGGTCACGGCGGATTTGTTCCGCAAGTACCGCAAGCCGGAAGATTATTTGGCGGTTCCGCCGGAAGAGCTCGAGCAGGACATACGCCGAATCGGCCTGTACCGCAATAAAGCCGCCAACATCCGGAAGCTTTGCAGGATGCTGCTCGACAAATACGGCGGCGAAGTGCCTTCTTCCCATGAGGCGTTGACGGAGCTGCCCGGCGTCGGCCGCAAGACGGCCAATGTCGTCGTGTCCAATGCGTTCGGCGTACCCGCCATCGCGGTCGATACCCACGTGGAACGCGTTGCGAAACGGCTGGCCGCGGCCAAGCCGGACGATTCCGTTCTCGAGGTCGAGAAGAAGCTGATGAAGCTCGTGCCCCGCGAGGAGTGGACGGATACGCACCACCGGCTTATTTTTTTCGGCCGTTATCACTGCAAGGCTCAAAACCCGCGTTGCGAGATTTGCCCGCTGCTGGACGTCTGCCTTGAAGGCAAACGTCGCATGAAACCGACGCGCGTGCGCAAAAGTATTACAAAATCGATCGTCAAACGATCCGAAAAAGGATGAGAGAACCATGAAATGCATTTCCGTGTACACCGACAACTTCGAAGCTTTCTCCGATATTTACGAGCAAATCATCGATTCGCCGCCTGCCGACAATGAAGACGTTGTGCTGGAAGGCATTACGGTGAGCGGCTCGGGAGAGGTTCCCGACCAATACATCGAACGGATGAAAGTGAAGCCCGAAGTCGTCGTCATGCGTGAAAAGCAGCGCGGCATCACGATCTTGCAGCACGGCAATGTGTTTGAAATCTGCATGCCGGGCGAAGCGGCGGCCGAGTAACCGACCGGACGACATCAACCGGAAGATCAAGCCGACGGCCTGCGCCGCCGGCTTATACGCGGTTTGGGGGAACAGGAGGATTTATGGATACGATGACGATACATGCCGGCGGCGCGCTCGACGCCGCGCTCCGGTCGATCGCGGCCGGGATGGATACGGCCGGCGATTCGGCGGTTGCCGCCAAAATCGGCGAGCTGCGGGCGAAGCTGGCTGAAGATAAGGTTGTGCTTGCGTTCTGCGGCCATTTCTCGGCCGGCAAATCGACGCTAGTCAACCGGCTGTGCGGAACGCCGCTGCTGCCTTCCAGCCCGATTCCGACGAGCGCCAACGTCGTATCGATCCGCAACGGGGAGCCGGCCGCCGTCATCACCCGTGTGAACGGAGGACGGGAGGAGACGGTCGCCCTGTCCCCCGGGGAGCTCGAAGCTTACTGCGTCAATGGTTCGGATATCGTGTCGGTCGATCTTTCTTATCCGATCCCAAGACTGGGCGGGAAGCTCATGCTGCTCGATACGCCGGGCATCGACTCGACCGACGACGCGCACCGGATGGCGACGGAATCCGCGCTCCATCTCGCGGATGTCGTCTTCTATGTGATGGATTACAACCATGTCCAATCGGAGATCAATTTTGCCTTCGCGAAGCGGCTTGCCGACTGGGGCAAACCGCTGGTGCTGGTCGTCAACCAAATCGACAAGCACCGGGCGAATGAGCTTCCGTTCGCGGAGTACCGGGCGAGCGTCGAGCGCGCTTTCGGCGATTGGCATCTGGAGCCGGACGGATTGCTGTTTCTGTCGATGAAGCAGCCGGACCATCCGCATCAGCAATGGGAAGCGCTGGAGCGGCTGCTGGAGCGGCTGCCGGCCATACGCGAGCCGCTGAATGCGTATAACGCGGACGCTTCCGCGCGTTATCTGATCGAGGAGCACGGCAAGCGGCTGGAGGAAGCAAGCGAAGCGGAACGGGCGGAGCTGCTGCGGCGGATCGGCGGCGAGGAGCGGCTGGAGGCGGCGAGGGAAGAGATCGGCGCTTTGCGGACGGCGATCGCGGTCACGGATGAGGAGCCCGAGCGGCTGCGCGTCGAGCTGCGCCGGGACGTGCAGGCGCTGCTCGACAATGCGATCGTGACGCCCGCTTCGACGCGGGATCTGGCGCATTCGATGCTGGAGAGCCGCAAGCCGGGCTTCAAGACCGGCCTGCTGTTTGCGGGGGCGAAGACAGCCGCCGAACAGGAGCGCAGGCTGGATGCTTTACAGGCCGATATCAACGCCCAGTTGAAGGCCAATGTGGAATGGCATTTGAAGGATTTGCTGCGCAAGGCGGCCGAACGAAACGGTTGGCGCGGCGAGACGATGGAAAACGCCGTGGCGTCGCCGCTCGAGCACGAGCTGACGGCCGAGCGGCTGCTTGGGCTGATCAAGCCGGGCGCCGTCTTCGGCGCCGAGTATGCGATGACGTACAGCAAGGAGCTGGCGGCCGCGGCTAAAGCTGATTATCGGCGGCTTGCTTTTCTGGTGATAGACGGGTTGGCTGAGCGGCTTGCCGCCCGCATGAAGGACGAAGCTTCGGCGGCCGCGGAGCGCCTATCGCAGCTTGCCGGCGAGGCGGAGGCGTTGGATCGCCTCGAGGAGCTGGCCGGGGAGACGGCCGCGGCCGTACGGCGGCTGACGGCGCTTCTGCCGGCCAGACCGCGGCGACCCGTTATGCCCCGGCCGGCGGATACGGCGCAGGATGCCGCGAATGCGGAGACGGGGCGGGCCGCGGCGCACGGCGGCGACGCGGGAGGTTCCGTCGGTCCGGGCGGCTCCGCGGCCGCGGCAGCCGCGGCCGTTTCGGCAAGCGCCGGCATAGGCGCTGCCGCGGGCAAGTCCCAAGCGCCGGCATCTTCGCTGTCCGGAGGCGCGGCGCTCGCGCCGCAGCGGCGCGCCGGCGGGCCCCCGCCCCCCCCCTCGGGGCGTTGGCGCCCGTGGGGCCGTACCTCCGGGCCGGGGGCCCCCCCCCCGGGGGGGGGGGGGGGCCGACATGCGCGCCCGCCGACTCCCGTCCAGGCCCGAGCGACA
>NZ_CAUPYC010000065.1:0-22372 GCF_963515335.1 uncultured Paenibacillus sp.
TTACATATTGTGGATGTATTCGTTGTGTAGGTATAATTTTCAGCGGGAATTTAGGAAGAATGTAAAGGTCGGATGAGCGGTGCCGGACGTGCAATCTCAAGAACGAAACAAAGTCGAAATCAGAGTAGCCGCTATGGGTGAGGATCATGTGTTTCTGGTGAGCGGGGGCCAAGCGCATATCGGCGCGATTGCAACGGCCTGTCCGAGCGGTGAGCCGGCAGCCAAGACGGGTTTGCTGTCGTTTCCAGGCCACCGGGAGGCAGAACTGGCGCTGGAGCTGGCGGAAATGGCGTCGATTGCGCTCGGCAGGACGGTGGCCGTCGTGGCCGGGATTCATCTGGACAATCCGAGCAAGCGGGATATCGAGGACATTGTGCTTGAGGCGAAACGGGAAATGAGGCGGGTGCTGGAGGAGCTCCGGTTGGGCGCATAGCCTTTGATTTCGGTCCGAGTGTGTTACACTGCAGCTGTGAAGCGAAACGTACGAAAAAGCTGCCTCAACGTCATCTTCCAATGACGTTGAGGCAGCTTTTTGGCGATCGGCGGCTTAACGTTTGGCTCGTTTTTTTCCGGCATGCCTGATTTGGGCAACAGGTCCGGGATACGGGGCGGGGCAAAATTCATCGCGGACGGTGTACGTATAAATATGCCGCGGAACCGGAACGCAATGATGACGGTTTACGATTTCGACCGGATGGATAATGTCCACCAATTGCGGATGATAAAAATCCCGACAGATTACAATCGGAGGATCTACGATTCGGCTTGCGGGGCATGGATTGCATGACATCAAACCTTCACCTCTTACATGTGGATTTTGACCCTTTACCATATATGTGCCTCTCGATGAGTGTGCTTGTATATTTGTCCCGTTAAAAGGACGGATTCGACCGTTTTTGGGTGAATGATAGGGTTGTACGGGCGGCATTATGGAGAAACTTTTTACCATACGACCTGCCAAAGGAGAGAAAGTTGATGGAATGGACACATGAGACGATGTCCTACAAAATCAGCGACCGCAAGGAACTGCTGCAGCCGGACGTCATTTTGAGCATGCTCCAGGGCAGCTATTGGGCCGCGACGAGAACGATGGAAGCGATGGAGAAAAGCATCGAGAATTCGCTTTGCATCGGCATTTATCACAACGGGGTACAGGTGGGCTTCGCCCGCGCCATTACGGATCGGGCCACCTTTTCGT
Source organism: uncultured Paenibacillus sp. (assembly GCF_963515335.1). Taxonomy (NCBI): domain Bacteria; kingdom Bacillati; phylum Bacillota; class Bacilli; order Caryophanales; family Paenibacillaceae; genus Paenibacillus; species uncultured Paenibacillus sp. Next base: position 1,199 of record NZ_CAUPYC010000065.1, read on the forward strand.
GGCTGTGCGACGTCATCATTCACCCGGATCACCGCGGCGTCGGCTTGGGTAAATGGCTGATGAAGTTTCTGTGCGCGCATCTCGATCTGAAAAGCACCTGGGTGGGGCTCGAAACGCGCGACGCCCATGGGCTGTATGAAAAGTTTAAATTCGAACGGCAGGAAGTCATGATGCTGCGGCTGCCTGCTTTTTAAAGCACATCGGGTTGATATGCTTGATGCGATGGCGCGATCGCAAAGAAAAAGAGCCGCATAATGCGGCTCAATCTCCGGTCAATGCTCCGAAATGCCGTCCAGAACAGACTTTTCTTCCTGAAGCCTTTGCGTAAGTCCTTCGGCTCCGCTTTCGCTGTCCGCAGCCTGGCGTACGGCCGCCGCCGCATGCCGCAGCGCGTTATCGGCTTCCTCGATCTTGTTCTCCGACGGGTGGGATTCAACCTGGTCCACGGCATGCTGCAGAGCTTCAAGCGCATTTTCCGCCTGGGTGGTTTTCGTTTGTTCGCTCATTTGCAACCTCCTTTAATGGTTTATTCTCGATTGTCGCTGATCTTTATGTTTTGCTCTTGTTCGCTGAATTCAGCCTTGTGCCGGGACGCCGCATCTTTTACGATGTCTGCGGCGCTGGCCGTGGCATCGAGATTTTTCATGCCTTCCTGCGTTTCCTTATCCACCTTGCACACTCCCTTCCCACGAAGATGCCATTATTTTTTCCAAAAAATGCTCGGTTATGTATACGGTTCATTATGCTTTCAATAATGCCACATAACCCGCAGCGTATGTATCGTAAGCCGTACATGCATAAGTGGGATCTTCACGGTCGAATCGCGGCGAAGCCGGACAGTCTTCTGTTTCGCTTGGAGCAATGCACTCTTCAAGCCTTCCAGACGCGCAGGATTAACAGGCGTTGCCGAGGCGTCGCGAGGGTTGACAGTGTCCTGTGAAAGCGTTATTATCGAATCATCTTATTGATTAAACAAGAAAATCGTAACGCTCACAGAGCAAAGTGGGTTATTGCATTTTTTTCAAAGTGGGAACGTTCCCGAAATTTTTGCGTGTTCCGGCTTGGCCGCAAAAACAGGCTGTCGACAACCATTTTCCTGAGGCTGAGCGGAACGACGCGCTATCGGCCGACTGCCGTCGGTCCGGTGCCAAACCCCAAAACGGGAACGTTCCCAAAAATCCGAAACCGGAACATTTTTTCAAATTGAAAAGGGAGAACAGAAAGAGGGATGCCGATGAATCCTACCATTCACGATGTGGCCAGGCTGGCCAACACATCCAAAAGTACCGTATCCCGGTACTTGAACGGGCTGAAGGTCAAAAAAAATACGGAGGAAGCGTTGGAGAGAGCGATCAAGGAACTCAACTTTCACCGGAATGCAAACGCTCGCAGACTGGTGATGAACAAGACGCACACGATTGCCGTCGTCGTGGACGACATCTCCAACATTTTCTACTCGGGCATTATCCGCGGCATCGAGAAGGTTGCGAAGCGGCAGGGCTACAATTGCATATTTCTAAGCTGGACGTCCAATTACAATGATGAAATTTCGTTTCTGAGCATGCTGTACGAGGGTCAGGTCGACGGGATCATTCTTGTCAGTTTCCAGAGGCGCGATCCGCAAAATCTGGCCAAAATCCGGGAATCGCCGTATCCGATTGCGCTGATCGGCGATCACGGCGAATTGGACGGCATTTTCTCGGTGGATGTCGACAACGCCACGGGCGTTGCGGATATCGTTGCTTATCTGCATGGCCTGGGCCACCGCGATATTGCCTATATTGCCGGCCCTGAGCGCGCGGCCGCGAACAAATACCGGTTCAACGGTTACCGACGGGCGATGGCAAGGCTGGGTCTGACCTATCAGCCGGATTGGGTCGTCGAGTCGGACTGGAGCAATCAGGGCGGATATGCGGCAATGAAGCGGCTGCTCAAAACGCAGGGCTTCACCGCCGTCATTGCCTCCAACGATGAAACCGCTATCGGAGCGCTGCGTGCAGTGCAGGAGCACGGCTTCAACGTTCCGAAGCAAATGTCCATTGTAGGCTACGACGATATCTCGATATCCGAATGGGTATATCCGTCTCTGACGACCGTGCGCCAACCGTTCCAGGAAATCGGCCGCAAGGCTGCCGAAGGGCTTTTCAAAAAAATCGAGGGAGCGCAGGGCGAGGAATATCGGAGCCATTATTTGCTCAAGCCCCGGCTGGTCGTGCGTGACTCCTGCGGAAAGCTGACAGGACGAGGAGGACAAAGGGATGCAAACGAAGCTTGACAAATCGCACTACGGCTATTACTTCATTGCGCCGTTCTTCATCAGCTTCGGTGTATTCGGGCTGGTGCCGATTCTGTACACGCTGTACCTGAGCTTCATGAAATGGGACGGCTTCTCGGCTCCGGTGTATGTAGGGGCGGCCAACTACGCGCGGCTGCTGCAGGACAGCTTTTTCTACCAAACGATCGGCAATACGCTGATCATTTGGATCCTGTCGATCGTGCCGCAGCTGACGCTCGCGCTCGTGCTGGCGCTGGTGCTCAACGAGAAGTTCGTGCGGGGCAAGCATGTTTTCCGGGCGGTGTACTTCTTCCCGCATATCGTCACGCCGGTCACGCTGGCCGTCCTGTTCTTCCTGATCTTCGACTGGCAGACGGGCTCGGTGAACAAAATGCTGCTGGCGCTCGGGGTCGTGGGCGAGCCGGTCAACTGGTTCAACAGCCCGATGTGGTCGCGGATCATCGTGGCGGCGGTCACCGCCTGGCAGTACTTCGGGTTCAACATGATCGTGTTCATCGCCGGGCTGCAGTCGGTGCCGGGCGAGGTGTTCGAGGCGGCGGAGGTCGACGGTGCGGGCAAATGGCAGACGACGCTGCGCGTGACGCTGCCGATGCTGCGGCCGGTGTTCCTGTTCACCTTCATCACCTCGGTCATCGGCGGGCTGCAGCTGTTCGACACGGCCTTGATGCTTGGGGACGGGCCGAACAATACGGCCAGAACGATGGTCATGTACCTTTACCAGACGGCATTCAAAAACTTCGATTACAGCTACGGCGCGGCGGTCGCTTACGGCATTTTCATCGTCGTCATGTTCTTCACGGCCATCACCGCCCGGCTCACCATGAAGCAAGAATAGGAGGCGAGCGCCGACATGACCAAATCCTTCCTTACCCGCACGCTGTTCTATCTCTTTCTGATCGCGGTGGCGGTGACGGCCCTGGTGCCGTTCTACAGCATGTTCATTACCTCGACGCATACGAACTCGGATATCGCGCGCAAGCTGCTGCTGCTGCCGGGCGACCAGTTCACGGAAAACTACCGGCGGCTGATCGACACGGTCAACATCTGGCGCGGCTTCGCGAACACGGTGTTCATCACGGTCGCGGCCACGGCGCTGAACGTGTACTTCTCGGCGCTGGCCGGCTTCGGCTTCTCGAAGTACAAATTCCGCTATAAAAACGCGCTGTTCCTGTGCGTCCTGGGGACGATGATGATCCCGGGGCAGCTGGGGATCATCGGGTTCTACAAGCTGATGGACACGTTCCGGATGCTCGATACGTATTGGCCGCTTGTGCTCCCGGCCGTCAGCAACGCCTTCGGCATCTTCCTGATGCGCCAGTTCGCGGACGATTCGGTGCCGATGGAGGTCATCGAGTCGGCGCGGATGGACGGCTACGGCGAGTTCCAGCTGTTCAACCGGATCGTGCTGCCGATGATGAGCCCGGCGCTGGCGACGCTCGGCATCTTCGCCTTCATCGGCAAGTGGAACGATTTCCTGACGCCGCTGATCGTGCTGTTCGACAACGACAAGCAGACGCTGCCGGTCATGATCGCCAGCGTGAAGTCGCAATTCTCCTCCGACTTCGGCGCCCAGTATGTCGGCATCGTCATCTCGGTCGTCCCGATTCTCGTCTTCTTCTCCATCATGTCCAAGCGCATCATCAGCGGCGTTGCCGCCGGCGCGGTGAAGGGCTGAAGTGAAAAATACATTCCCGGAAATCAACGTGGATCAAGCGGCTGAGACGGTCGTTTCGCTTGGCGGGAAACGGCCGGCCCGCCCAGGAAGGAGTCAACCCGGCAATGAGCAGCATACACGAGCATCTCAACCAGCTTCGCATTATTGACGGACATGAGCATCTGGCCACACCGCAAATCCGGAAGCGGGAAAATCACGATTTTTTCTCCCTTATGCATTATTTGGACTCGGATATGGCGACGGCGGGCATGGCCCGCGGCATTCTCGGCAGACATAGCAAGCTGAGTGACGAAGAGAAGGCGAGGCAGTTTCTGACCTACTGGGAACGTACGAAGAACACCACCTATGCGCGCATATTCAGAACGGCGATGGAAGATTTGTACGATATGCGCGATTGGACCGTTGACGGCATTATGCGGGTCAATGACAAGGTCGTTGCCGCCACGCACAACCCGGATTGGTACCGCGAGGTGCTGAGCGAGAAGGCGGGAATCGATCTGGCCTTCACCCTGATTCAGACGACCAGGCTGGATTACGAGCTTTTCCGCCCGATCATGTTTATGGATTTCACCTTCAAGCTGCGGAAGCTGCAGGATATCCAAGATGTCGAGAGACAGTCGGGAACGACCGTCCACACGCTGCAGCAGTATCTGGATGCCGTGGATACGTTAATGCATAAGTACGTGAACGAAGGCATGGTGGCGACAAAGCTGGGCCATGCTTACTGGCGGACGCTTGCGAGCGGCAAGCCGAGCTTCCGGGACGCGGAGCTCGCCTTCAACCGGCTGATGGGCTGCACGCTGGAAGCGGGCATTTCGCAGGAAGAGTCGGTGCCGCTTCAGGACTACCTCATTCATTTCATTATCCAGCGCTCGATCGCTTACGGCCTGCCGATCCAGATTCATACCGGCCACCATGAACCGAGCGTGTCGGCCAACGGCAACATCATCACGAACTCGAACGCCACTTCGCTGCTTCCGCTGCTCGCGGAATACGGGGAAGCCAGGTTTGTGCTGCTGCATGGCGGTTTTCCATATCATGACGCCTATTTGAGCATCGTTAAAAACTATCCGAACGTCTATGCCGATCTGACGTGGGTGTACATTATGTCGCCGTCGGCCGGCAAACGGATTTTGCATCAGATGATCGAAATGGTGCCGATGACGAAAATTCAGGCCTTCGGCGGCGACTACAATCACATTGAGGGCACATACGCGCATCTGAAGCTGGCGAAGAAAATCGTCGCGGATGTCCTGCGGGAAAAAACGGAGGCCGGGGAGCTCGACGAAGCCGAGGCGATTCATTATGCCGACCGTGTATTCCGGGATAATCTCATCGAATTGTACGAGTTGGATATCGACAAGAAACCGGCCGCTCCGGGCGCCGGCGCGAGGTGAAAGCGGTATGTCCGATGCGATGCGAAAAGGAGGAAATGCATATGGGACGTTATAAGCTGGCGATCGTGCATACGACGCCCGTCACGGTGGATCCGCTTAAAGCGTTGGCGCAGGAGACGATGCCGGGCATCGAGGTCGTGAACCTGGTTGACGACTCGATTCTGCCGCAGCTGGCCGTCAACGGCGGGCAGGTAGAGGAGATTCGCGACCGCTGGCGTGAATACGCCCGGATTGCGGAGAAGCTGGGCGCGGACTGCATTCTGAACGCCTGCTCCTCGATCGGCGAGCTGAGCGCGCTCGTCCAGCCGGACATCGGTGTCCCGATCGTGCGGATCGACGATGCGATGGCGGAGCACGCCGTCCGCTCGGCGACCGCGATCGGCGTGGCCGCGACGCTTGAAACGACGCTGAACCCGACACAGCGGCTGCTGCTCGCGAAAGCGGAGAAGATCGGCAAGACGGTTGAGCTCGTTCCTGTGGTGGCTTCCGGAGCTTACCGCAAGCTGATCGAAGGGGATAAGGAAGGCCATGACGAGGAGCTTGCTTCCGTATTGAGGGAGCTGGGCGAACGGACCGAGCTGGTCGTGCTTGCTCAGGCTTCGATGGCGCGCGTGCTGTCCCGGTTCTCGACGCAGGAGCGGGAGCGGTTTCTGACCAGTCCGGCACTCGGCATGGCGTACGTGAAGCGGAGGCTGGAAGGCAGGTGAGCGGGCGGAGTCGGCAAAGCCAATGCAGCGCCGGCCAAGCCGGAAGCTTCCCGCTCCAGCCGGAGTGGCCTGATCGAACGGTTCATCCATAACAATAACGGGAGTTGACCACGTTGAAGAATAAAAAACTTTACATGATCGGCAACGCGCATTTGGATCCGGTATGGCTGTGGCAGTGGCAGGAAGGGTTTCAGGAGGCGAAGGCGACGTTCCGCTCCGCGCTCGACCGGATGAAGGAATCCGATGATTTTATTTTCACGTCCAGCTCGGCGGCGATGTACGAGTGGATCGAAAACAACGACCCCGCCATGTTCGGGGAAATCCGCGAGCGGGTGCGGGAAGGACGCTGGAACATCGTCGGCGGCTGGTGGATCCAGCCTGACTGCAACGTGCCGGGCGGCGAATCGTTCGTTCGCCAGGGGTTGTACGGCCAGCGCTACTTCAAAGAGAAATTCGGCGTCACCGCGAAGGTCGGCTACAACGTGGACAGCTTCGGCCATAATGCCATGCTGCCGCAAATTCTGAAGAAAAGCGGCATGGATTATTATGTGATGATGCGTCCGATGCCGAACGAGAAAGGCCTTCCCGGCCGCCTGTTCTGGTGGGAATCGGATGACGGCTCGCGGGTGCTGACGTTCCGCATCCTGTTCGAGTATTTGTCGTGGGGCAAGGATCTGGAGGGGCACGTCCGCCGCACGCTGGGCGAGTTCAAGGAGCCGCTTGACGATCTGATGCTGTTCTACGGCGTAGGCAATCACGGCGGCGGCCCCACGAAGGAAAACATCGAAAGCATCCGCCGCCTGAACGGGGAGCTGGATCTGCCGAAGCTCGAATTCGCAACGCCGGACCGGTATTTCAAGGATATGGAGAGCTCAGGCATCGCGTTTCCCGTCGTGCACGACGACCTGCAGCATCATGCCAGCGGCTGCTACGCGGCTCATTCCGGCATCAAGCAGTGGAACCGCCAGGCGGAGAACCGGCTGATTGCCGCGGAGAAGTTTTCCGCCCTCGCCTCGTGGATCACGGGACAGCCGTATCCCCTGAAGGAGTTCGACCGCGCGTGGAAAAACGTGCTGTTCAACCAGTTCCATGACATACTGGCAGGCACAAGCCTGGAGCCGGCGTACCAGGATGCGCAATATTTGTTCGGCGAGTCGATGGCGATCGCCGACCGTTCGCTCAATTACGCGATCCAGTCGCTGTCCTGGAATGTCGGCATCGAGCAGGACGAATCGATGCGTCCGATCGTCGTGTTCAATCCGCACGCGTGGGAAAGCCGGGTGAACGTCGAGCTGGAAGTCGGCGGCATCAAGGAAAAGACCGTGCTGCTCGATGACGCGGGCAACCCGGTGCCTTTCCAGACGGTTAAATCCCAGGCCGCGGCCCGCGGACGTTACCGGCTCAGCTTTATGGCCGACTTGCCTTCGATGGGGTATCGCACTTATAAACTGGTTAAGGAATCCGAGTCGATCAAGCCGGTCGGCGAGCCGATCGCGGCGAGCGACCTCGTGCTGGAAAACCGCATCCTGCGGCTTGAATTCGACCGCGCGACGGGCTTCATCAAAAGCCTGCGCGACAAACGGCTGAACCATGAGGTGTTCAGGGGCGAAGCGGCGAAGCCGGTCGTGATCGCGGACGCCTCGGATACGTGGAGTCATGATGTGCTTCATTTCAATGATGCGCTCGATACGTTCAAGGCGACGAGAGTGCTTCGGATCGAGCACGGGCCTGTCAAGTCGGTCATCCGCGTCGTCAGCGAATACGGAAACTCGAAGCTGGTGCAGGATTTCGCCATGTATCCGGACCGCGACCAGATCGACGTGCAGGTGACGGTGGATTGGCGGGAACGGTTCAAGATGCTGAAGCTGGTGTTTCCGGTCAACGTTATTTTCAGCACGCAGACGTACGAGATTCCTTACGGCACGATCGAGCGCGAGCACAACGGCGAGGAAGAGCCCGGACAAAGCTGGGTCGATTGCACGGGGCTGGTGCAGGAAAGCAACCGGGTTTACGGTCTGTCTCTTCTCAACGACGCGAAATACAGCTACAGCATCCATAACAAGGAGCTTGCGCTGACGGTGCTGCGCAGTCCGATTTATGCCCATCACGTGCCGTATGAGCCGGATCCGCACGGCGAATACGCGTTCATCGACCAGGGCATTCAGCGCTTCTCCTATTCGCTGCTGCCGCACGAAGGCACCTGGTCGCAGGCGGGCACCGTGCGCCGCGCGGCCGAGCTCAACTGCAAACCGGTGGCGGTCATTGAAACGTTCCATGAAGGCAAGCTGCCGCAAACGGATTCCTACCTGTCGGTGGACAAGGACAATGTCGTCGTCAGCGTCGTCAAGCAAGCCGAAGACAATGAGGATTTGATCGTGCGCTGCTACGAAACGGCGAAAAAAGCGACGTCCGCCGAAATCCGGCTGCCGAAGTGGAACCGGGTCATCCGCGCCGACTTCAAGCCGACGGAAATCAAGACGTTCCGGGTGCCGAAGCGTGCGGAGGAGCCGGTCGCCGAAACGGGCATGCTTGAGTGGGATGTGGAGTAATATGGGGCGCGAATCGGCTGGATCGGCTGCATCGGTGTCCGCCGAGCTGAGGCGGGCGGGCAAATATATGACGGACAACGGACTGGCGTGGGGCAACGCGGGCAACATCAGCGCGCGCATCGACGGGGACCGTTATCTGATTACCGCAAGCGGCACGTATCTGGGAGAGCTCGGCGAAGACGACTTCGCCGAGTGTTCCTTGACCGACGCGAGCCTGACGCTTCCGGCAGGCCGCAAGCCGTCGAAGGAGGTGCCGATGCACAGGGCGGTATACGAGACGCGCCCGGACATCGGCGCCGTGATGCACGCGTCGCCGTTCTACAGCACGCTGATCGCATGCGCGGCGGAGGACATTCCGTCGAACCGGTTTGTGGAGACGATGTATTATCTCGAACGCGTTGAGCGGGTCGGATACTGCCATCCCGGTTCCGCCGCGCTCGGAGAAGCGGTCCGGGAGAAAGCGCGCAAAGCGAATGTGCTGCTCCTGGAAAACCATGGCGTGCTGGTGTTCGACACGAGCATCAAGGAAGCGCGCATGTCGCTTCATACGCTGGAAATGGCGTGCCGAATGCTGCTGGAGGCCAGAAGCGCTGGCATTGCGCTAAGTTCGGTGCCGGACGAGACCGCACATGATTTTCTTCATCATGCGGGCTACCGTCCGAGAAGGAGGTGGGAAGCATGATCGGCATCGTCTCCGACGACATTACCGGCGCGAACGACATCGGGGTTATGTATGCGAAAGCCGGTCTTCGCACTTATGTGTATCCGATGGATGCATGGCCGGATGAGACGGGCGCCGTGCCGATGCCGGATGTGCTGGTAGTGGACACGAATTCCAGGCTGGACGGCGGGGCAGAGGCTTACGGCAAGGTGTACCGGATGACGCAAGCGCTGAGAGCGGCCGGCTGCGATCGCTTTATCAATAAGACATGCTCCGTCTTCAGAGGCAATATCGGCGCGGAGTTCGACGCCATGCTGGATGCGCTCGGCGTTTCGTTCGCGGTCGTCGTGCTCGGCTTTCCGAAGAACGGACGGACGACGCTCGGCGGAGTCCACTACGTGCACGGCCAAAAGCTGGAGGACTCGGAATTCCGCAACGATCCGGCCAATCCGATGCGGCAATCGAATCTGGTCGAGATCCTGCAGGCACAGACGGAACGCAAAGTCGATTCCGTATCGATCGATATTGTGGAACAGGGCGCCGCGGCGCTGCGGGCAGAAATGGACCGGATGCGCGAGGCCTGCTCTTATCTGATCCTCGATGTGCGCGATCAGCGATCGCTCGGCATCATTGCCGAAGCCGTCAGGGATGAGCCTGTGCTCTGCGGCAGCTCCGCCTTGTCGGAAGAGCTGGCGCTGCTGCCGGAGCTCCGGGGGCGCTTGAACCCGGAGCCGGAGGAAGCCGCATCGCAGGGCACAGAGGGGAACGTATTGTGCGCGGCCGGCAGCTTGATGCCGCAAACCGCGGCGCAGATCGCATGCGCCAAGCGGGAAGGCATCGCGGCTTATGAGCTCGATTCGCTGCGGCTCTTGCGAGCGGAAGAGAAATCGGCGCATGTGCGCGAGGTCGTGGACAACGTCTGCGGTGCGCTGGAGCAGGGGCGTGACGTGCTGGTTCATACCACAACCGACGTCGCACGGATCGCCGTGACGAAGAGAGCCGGCCGATCGCTCGGGATGAGCAACACGGACGTCTCCCGGCTCGTGTCGGACGCGCTGTCCGATGCCGTCAAGGCGGCTGTGGACCGTGCGGGCGTTCGAAAACTGCTCATCGCGGGCGGCGAAACGTCGGCCGCGGTATGCGCCAAGCTCGGCATCGGCGGCCAGCAGGTTTTGCGCGAAATCGAACCCGGGCTGCCCTCGTGCCGCTCGCTTGGAAAGCCGCCGTACGATTTGGTGCTGAAATCCGGCAGCTTCGGCGGCGAAATTTTTTTCATCAAGGCGGTCCGGCATTTAAAGTCGCTGTAGGCGCGGCCGGGCAAGGAAAGTCCAAGCCGGGCGCGGCCGGGTATACCATTCACTAGGAGGACCCCATGCTCGAATATAACGAAAAGGGATTATTCCTTTCATCCGATGCGACACCGCAGCATATTATGGAAGCATTCTCCGTCGCGGCGCGGCTCGATCCCGCGGAACCGCCGGTTGCGCTCGCACCGGACGGCTATGAACCGGCCTCGGGCGCGGACCGCAGCGGGTCGTACGAGGGCGTTGCCGCCCGGTACCGCAATGAGGCAGGAACGATCGCCGTTCGCTTGACGCTGCGCGCTTACAGCGATGTTGTGCTCGGCTTCGTCGCTGCGGAGACCGTTAACGACAACGATTTCGGCAAGCAGCGGACCTTTGCCGCTGATAACGGCATTGAGCTGACTTTCCGGCCAGCGGAGCCGATTCAAGGCTTAATGGCCAATTACCGGCATAAGGATTGGTGGACCCGTCCTTTCTTCGGTACGGAACCGGCGGCGCTTCCGGCGCGTACGCAATCGGTGCTGTGGCGGACGGCAAGCGGGTACCGCCATCTGCTGCCTGTGACCGGGCCGGTATACCGGACGGACGCAGCGGGATCGGCGGGCGGCTTCACGCTTCGCCTGTCCTCTCATCAGGGCGGACATACGCGCTGCGAGACGCTCGCTTTCGCGCTTGCCGCCGGCCATGATCCGTATCGGCTGGTGCGGGACAACGTCGACCGCTCGCTGAAAGCGCTTGATTATCCGACGCTGCCGCGCGAACGCAAGACCTATCCGGCTGTTCTGGACGAACTGGGCTGGTGCAGCTGGGACGCTTTTTATCACAAGGTGAATGAAGAGGGGCTGCTGACGAAAGCGGACGAGCTTCGGCGGCTTGGTCTGCCGGTCGGTTGGGTGATGATCGATGACGGCTGGTCGGACATTCGGGACGGCAAGCTGGCGGCATTCGAGGCGGACAAGGAGAAGTTTCCGCAAGGGCTGGCCCATACGGTTGCCGTGTTGAAAGAGCAGTACGGCATCAAACGGGTCGGGGTGTGGCATACGGTCGTCGGCTATTGGGGCGGCATTCACCCGGAAAGCGATATCGCCAAGAAGCAGAGGGACTCGCTGTTCCGGGTTCCGCGGGGCAACCTGGTTCCGTATCCGGAGGCCGGCAGGGGCTTCGGTTTCTGGCATGCGTGGCATTCGTTCCTGCGCCGCCAAGGGGTCGACTTCGTGAAGGTGGACAGCCAGAGCGCCGTCCTTAACTATATGAAGGATCAGCGGTCCATCGGCGAGGCGGCGGCAGCCGCGCATGAAGCGCTCGAAGCATCCGTGGCGCTGCATTTCAACGGCACGATCATCAACTGCATGGGGATGGCGGCCGAGAACGTGTGGCACCGGCCCCAATCGGCCGTGTCGCGGAACAGCGACGATTTCGTGCCGCAGGAGAAGCGCGGTTTTCCGGAGCATGCGCTGCAGAACGCGTACAACTCGTTCTACCACGGCGCGTTCTACTGGGGCGATTGGGACATGTACTGGACCAAAAATCACGACGACGTGCAAAGCGCGGTGCTGCGCGCCGTCAGCGGCGGACCGATCTATTTCAGCGACGCGCCGGGCAATACCGATCCGGCCAACGTATGGCCGCTCATCTATCGCGACGGGAAAATCATCCGCTGCGACGCGCCGCCGAGTCCGACCGCGGACTGCCTGCTGCAGGACCCGACCGAGGCCGGCATTCCGTTGAAGCTGTGGAATACGGCCGGCCGCGCCGGCGTCGTCGCGGCATTCCATATCGGCAAAGCTGCCGAGGCGGTGGAAGGCACGGTCGGTCCGCGCGACATTCCGGGGCTCCGGGGAACGGAATTCGCGGTGTACGAGCATTTTTCCCGCAAGTGCGGGATCATCGGGCTCGAGGGCGGCGTTCCGTTCCGGCTCGAGGAAGGCGGATACGCCCTTTATACGGTCGTACCGTTGACCGGCGCCGCATCTCCGATCGGGCTGACCGATAAATACGTCCCGTCGCATGCGGTCGGGAGCGTGCGGCAGCAGGAGAAGAGGACGGTTATCGGGCTTCGCGAAGGCGGGGTGTTTGCTTTCGTCTGCGGCATGGAGCCGGTCCGCGTGCTTTGCAACGGTCAAGCGATTCAATACTGCTTGGCCGACGCCGGATCGCATCTGTACGAAGCGGACTGCCGCGGCTGTGCAGGAGCCGCAACGATTGAAATCGTGCTGCCTTGACCGGCGGTTATTCACTTTGCGCGACCGGCGGCGAGTTCAGAAACGTTGCGTTACAAGGGAGGGATGGACATGAAGCTTTGCTTCAAGGGCGATACAAGCGGGCTGGCGGCCGGCATTGAGGAGCTGGCGGATGATCTGGGCATTTCCGTCGCAGCGGACGGCATCGAGATCGAGACGATCGTGTCGGATGACGGGGCGCTTGAGGCGTCTTACCGAAACGGACAGGGTTTGATCCGTTATAAGGAGCCGATCCATTTCTACAGGGCGCTGGGGCTCTGGGTTCAACACAAACGGGAGCGGAACGGGAGCGGGTTCCAACGGATCGAGACGCCGCGTTTCGAGACGAACGGCGCGATGGTCGATGTGTCGCGGAATGCGGTTTTAACGGTCGACACGGTTAAGCGAATGCTGAGAGCGATGGCGCTCATGGGCTTGAACCGCTTTATGCTGTATACCGAGGACACGTTTACGGTTGAACGCTATCCGTATTTCGGCTATATGCGCGGCCGTTACACCCCGGATGAGCTGCGGGAGTGCGATCGATATGCTGCGCGTTTGGGCATTGAAATCGTGCCGTGCATTCAGACGCTCGCCCACCTGACGGAAGCGCTTAAATGGAATTATGCCGCCGAACTTCGCGATACGTCGGACATTTTGCTCGCCGGCAGCGACACAACGTATGACTTTATACGCGAGATGATCGGCTCCATTCACGCCTGTCTGGGCAGCAAAACGATTCACATCGGAATGGACGAAGCGCATCAGCTCGGCCTTGGGCGCTATTTGGAGCAGAACGGCTACCGCAAGCGCTTCAATATTATGAACGGGCATTTGCGCAAGGTTATCGACATTTGCGGCGAATTCGGGTTGCGTCCGATGATTTGGAGCGACATGTATTTCCGCCTCGCCTCCAAAACCGGCGGGTATTACGACCGGGAAGCGGTTGTGCCGGAGGATGTGATTGCGGCGATGCCGGCGAGCGTTCAGTTTGTTTATTGGGATTATTATCATGGCGACGAGTCCTTTTACCGTGAATTTATCGGCAAGCATAAAGCTTTCGGCTCGATGCCGGTGTTCGCCGGCGGCGTCTGGACATGGGGGAGCGTCGCGCCGAATTACGGCAAAACGTTCATCACGACGGAAGCCGCGCTTCGCGCCTGCAAGGCCGAAGGGGTGCGGGACGTATTCGCTACAATGTGGGGCGACAATGGGGCGGAAACGAGCGTATGCGCGGGCTTGGCCGGGCTGCAGCTGTTCGCCGAGCACGGCTACGCGGATGAGGTCGAACGGGATGAGCTGCAGCGGCGCTTCCGTCTGTGCACGGGCGCCGAACTGGACGATTTTCTGAGCCTCAACGCGTTCGACGCGACGCCCGGCGTCGCCGAGGGCAACATGCATGAGTCGAATCCTTCGAAGTTTCTGCTGTGGCAGGATGTCCTGATCGGTTTGTACGACGCGAATGTGGTGCCGTATCCGATGGCGGAGCACTACACCGCGTTGGCGGCAACAATGGCCGCGGCCGCGGCGCGCGGCGGCGTGTGGCAAGGCATGTTCGCCTTCTATGCGCAGCTGGCGCAGGTGCTGGCGAAGAAATGCGATGCCGGCATCCGGTTGAAAGCGGCATATGACCGTGGAGACCGCGCCAAGCTCGGCGAGTTGGCGGAGGAGCTGCGGACGATCGGTGCGGAAGTCGACCGTCTGCGGAAACTGCATCGCGCAAACTGGTTTGCCGAGAACAAACCGTTCGGCTGGGAAGTGATCGATATCCGGTATGGAGGCCTGTCGGCAAGGCTGGAGACGGCACGGCAGCGCGTCGCGGATTACTTGAACGGCTCCGCAGCGCGAATCGAAGAGCTGGAAGAGGAGCGGCTTTATTATGACGCGCCTTGGGTTATGCCTGCGGGGGCGCTGGGCCGGGGAGCGTACCACCGGATTGTGACCGCGGGAGCATTTTCCGGATAATACCGCCGGAGAGGGTGGATATGATGCTGCTGGCCATTGATATCGGCACGACCAATGTGAAGGTCGGACTGCTTGACGAGCGGGGCTCGGTCATCGTGCATAAGGACTGCCCGAACCGCAAGCTGCGGCACCGGGACGGATACGTCGGCTACGACCCCGAGCTGCTTTGGGCGACTGTTGCGCAGCTTATGAAGGAAGCGGTTGAATCGGCCGGCGGCCCTTGTGTACGGGCGGTCGGCATTGCAAGCATGGCGGAAAGCGGACTGCTGGCGGACCGCGTGACCGGCCGGCCGCGGACGCACCTCATTCCCTGGTTCGAGACGGTGTCCGTCCCACAGGCGGAACGGATCAAACGAGAGGTAGATGTGCGTGAGCAGTTTGTTCGTACCGGCTTGCTGCCGTCGTTCAAGCAGGGGCTCTCGAAGCTGCTGTGGTTGAAAGAGATTTCCCCCGAGTCGCTTAAGGGAAGCGTTTGGCTGTCGGCGTCGGCTTATATCGCATACCGTCTGACGGGGCGTATGGCCGAGGACTACACGCTCGCGGCAAGAACCTTCGCCTTCCGCATCGACCGGAAGCAATGGGATGAGCCGTTGATCCGGCACTTCGGGTTGCGTCCGGAACTGTTTCCGCCGGCATGCCCGGCCGGAACGCCGGTCGGCAGTGTGCTTCCCGAGGCGGCAAGGCTGCTCGGGCTTCAGCCGGACACCGTCGTCGGTCTGGCCGGCCACGACCATGTTTGCGCATCGTTAACCGTGCCCGGCGCGGGCTCCGGCGGTGTGTACAACTCGATGGGAACGGCCGAAACGATGGTCGGCACCTTCGCGGAAAGGGCGCTGGAAGACGGCGATTACGCATCCGGCTTGTCCTTCGGCCTTCACTCCGTGGCGGGAACGATGTTCTGGATGGGCGGGCATTCGACTTCGGGGGGGTCCGTGGAATGGATGCGCGAACTGATCGGCGGCGGGAATCTGACCTATGCGCGAATAATGGAACTTCTGGAAGAGCCGGTCTCCGCATGCGGCCATGGACCTACCGGCATTTTATTTTTTCCTTATTTGTCGGGGAGCGGGGCGCCTCAAACGAATCACGCGGCCAGGGCGGCGTTCGTCGGCTTGACGGCACGGCACGGCGCAGCGGACATGCTTCGGGCGGTACTGGAGGGCAACGCCTACCAAATGGAGCTGCTTCGCGAACGCGCGGCCCAAGTCGGCGGCAGTCCGATTCATCGGATGGCCGTTGTGGGCGGCGGCGCCAAAAACCCGGCGTGGCTGCAAATTAAAGCCGACGTCTCCAACGTCACGTTGACGGTGCCGGATCTGACCGAAGCGACGCTGGTCGGAGCGGCCCTTACCGCCGGGGTGGGTGCCGGCGTGTACGCCTCTTTCGGCGAAGCGATGCGCGCGGCCGCTTCGGCTGCTTCAGGCGCCCGGATGGTAAGCCCTGACGCCGGGCGCAATGCGCGCTACCGCCGGGTGTACGAGCACGGCTTCAAAGCGCTGGCCGGTGTGTTGGCCGGATACGGCGAGTGGCTGCATGAAAAAGGTATCGGCTCTATGTAGCTCGGGAATCGTCCGGGGACGGTCCGCACTTCCGGTCTGGAATTGCAGGGTGAACCGACTTCGTGTATGATAATGGCAACTTTTCGTAAAGCAGGGGTTGCTATGAGCGTACATAAAGGAAAAAATATACGCCACGTGAAAAATCTTAACCGCTATGTCATCCTCCACTTCATTCGGGATCACGGTCCGATTACGAAGGCGGAAATTGCGGCGAGCACAAACCTGACCTTCACGGCGATTAACAATATCGTGGACGAGCTTTTGCGCGAGCGGCTGATCCTCGAAGCCGGTTATGATATTTCCAGCGGCGGACGGAAGCCGGTTCTGCTCGATCTTAATCCGGATGCGGTCTTCACGATCGGCATTCACCTGAACGCATCGACGATTAAGGCATCGGTCATTAATTTTAAAGGAGCGGCCGTTGCGCAGGAGGAAACGAAGCTCAACGCCGGAGCCGGCCGCGATATCATCGTGGAACAAATTTTCCGCGCCGTCGATGCCATCATGTCCAAGCAAGGGCTGCCGAAAGAGCGGTTCGTAGGGATAGGGGTTGCCTCGCCGGGTCCTTTGGATCCGTATAACGGCGTCATTTTATCTCCGCCCAACATACCGGGACTTGCGTCCGTACCGTTAAAACAGCTGCTTGAAGAGCGGTTTCCAATGCCGGCATTGATCGAGAAGGACGCCAACGTGATGGCGTTGTCCGAGCTTTGGTACGGAGCGGGCCGCGGCTTGAACAATTTAATTTATATCGATGCGGATCTAGGGATCGGCAGCGGAATCATTTTCAATCGTAAAATTTATCATGGCTTCCCTTACGGCGCGGGGGAAATCGGGCATGCCACGATCGAGCTCGACGGTCCCCGCTGCAACTGCGGCAACTACGGCTGTCTGGAGGCGGTCGCATCGGGCATGGCGATCGTGCGCCGGGCGGGACAGGAAATCCGCCGGGGAGTCGCCAGCGAATTGGCTCCGATGTATGTGACGGCCGAGGATACGGTCGATATTCATGCGGTTATGGAAGCCGCCCAAAACAAAGACGTACTCGCCGCGAATCTGCTTAACGAGTCAGCCCGGTACGTCGGCATAGCGGTGGCGAATGTGATCAATCTGATTACACCGGAAACGATCGTTATCGGAGGCCTGCTCGCAAACAAGCATCCGCAGTATTTTGAACAAATCAAGTCGGTGGCCATGTCGAGATGCTTTGCTTCGTTTCACAAAGAGATGATGATAAACGCGTCCGAGTTGAAGGAGCAGGCAGGTGTGATCGGCGCGGGCACGCTTGTGCTGGAACAGTATTTGTCGAATGAATGAAGGCCTCTTCGGGCTGTTTGCCGTATTCAGCCAGGGGTGAGTAGTTATTGAACTTTATTTAAGATGTTATCCAAAAATAACGTTTACATATAGACAAGATTGAGTTTTCTGACTATAATATTGCTATACTTATTAAACATTATTCAATAAGTTTGTGCCGGAATTCAATCTTTTCGAGTGTGAACTGTCGAACGAAAGGGGTGATGCCGGCTAGTTCGGTCATCGAGCACCATGCAGTTCGGGTCTACGTGTACCACGGTTAACCGATTATAAACCATCCGAAGGGGAGAAGCGTCTTGAAAACAAGGAAATGGTTTACTTCGATTTTGTCCGTCTTTCTGCTTACCGGCTTGCTTGCCGCATGCGGCGGGGGCAACAACGCGGGCGGCGGCAATGCCGCTGACGGAGGCAATGCGGCCGACAGCGGCGCGGCAACGAACCAATCGGCCGGCAATCCCGGCAACGCGGGAAATGCCGCAGCCGACAACGCGGGCGGGACGAAAGAGCTGTCCGGCAAGCTGGTCATCTGGACTTATTTCGATCAAGTCGAGCAAATGGCGGCGAAGTTCATGGAGAAAAACCCGGGCGTCACGATCGACGTTCAAGTGTTCCCGGGCGACCAATACGAAACGAAGCTGATGTCGGCGCTGCAATCCGGCAAGAATGTCCCGGACATTATCGACCTGGACAGGGGCTACATCGGCAAATACCTGGACACCGAATATCTGGCCGATCTGTCTGCAATGGGTGGGGAAGAGCTGGTGGCGGACTATCTGCCGTACGTTGAAGCTTACGGCCGTTCGTCCGACGGCAAGCTCAAGGCGATTTCCGACAACTCGTCGCCGGGCGGCTTCTGGTACATTCGCGACGTCGCGAAGCAATATCTCGGCACCGACAATCCGGACGAGATCAGCGCTATGGTCGACAGCTGGGATAAGGTCATCGAGCTCGGCAAAAAGGTGTACGAGCAAAGCGGCGGCAAGGTTCGTCTGATCCAAAGCGCAAGCTCCCTTTTCGACATCGCCGCTTACAATACGGAGACTTGGGTAAAAGACGGCAAGCTGACGATCGACACCAAGTGGCAGGAAACGTACGAAACGCAGCTGGAAATGCGCGCAAGCAACGTGGACGCCAAGCTTCCGTTCATGTCCGCGGGCTGGGGCAACGCATTGAACGACGGCTCCGTCGTCCTTACCGCAATGCCGTCTTGGGCGGTGTTCATGGTGGACAACAAAGACGGAGCGGCCAAAGGCAAGTTCGGCGTAGCCAAAACACCGGAAGGCTTCGTCCTCGGCGGCCGTTATGAGGCCATTTACGAGAAGTCGCCCAACAAAGAACTGGCCTTTGAAGTCATGAAGTTCATTGCAAGCCCGGAATGGCAGGAGCAGAACCTGGCGGCCACCGGCAACATGCCAGGCAACAACAAAGTGTTTGAGAACCTGCAAGACACGTTCAAATCCGATCTGTTCGGCGATCAGCTTATCCTGAAGGTGTATGCCGAATCGATGCAATCGATGCCGCCGCTTCAAGCGAACAAATACAATGAAACGATTTTGTCCAAGTGGGGCAAGGTGGCCGGGGAAGGCCTGGATAACAACACGAAATATGAGGATGTCGTCGCGCAATTCAAGAAAGAAGTGAAAAACGCATTCCCGGAAATCAACGTCGACTAAATACGAAGAAAGTCCGCGATACGGACCGTTGCTAAACATAAATGGCTGACAGCTCGCGTTAACCGACGCTCAAGAAAGGGGTCAGGCCGCTCATGATCCGACTATCGGATAAGCTCTATCTGTACCGGGACACATGCCAAGTCTATATCGTGAAAAATGGCGCCCAGGCCGTCCTGATCGATTTCGGAAGCGGCGATGTGCTCGACCGGCTCGCGGACATCGGGATCGCGCGAGTCGGCGCGATTCTGATGACGCATCACCATCGGGACCAAGGGCAGGGGCTCGGCCGCGCGGTGGAAGCGGGCATTCCGGTCTGGGTGCCCCACAGCGAACAGGATCTGTTTGCCGCCGTCGACGCGCACTGGCAGGCGCGGGAAATCTACAACAATTACAACGTTAGACAGGACCGCTTCTCTCTCCTTGAGCCGGTGCCGGTTGCCGGGACGTTGAAGGACTACGGAACGCAGGTTTTTGCCGGAATCGCATTTACGGTCTTACCGACCCCGGGTCACACGATCGGCTCGATCACCCTGCTTGCGCAGCTGGACGGCCGGCGGTTGGCTTTTACCGGCGACCTGATTTACGGTCCGGGCAAGGTATGGTCGCTGGCGGCAACGCAGTGGTCCTACAACGGCGGGGAAGGGCTGGCTTACACGGCCGTCTCGTTGCTTGAGCTTCAGGAGCGCGGCCTGGATTGTCTGCTGCCGTCACATGGCGAGCCGATGGAGGCTCCGGCGGAGGCGATCGGCTCCCTGATCGGGCGGCTGCGGGAACTGATGGAGCTGCGCGGGCAATACCGGCAGCTGCTGCCGATGCAGGAGCGGCCGTTCGAGGAAATAACCCCCCGTCTGCTGCGCAACCGGACGAGCATGGCTAATCACTACGTGCTGCGCTCGGAGAGCGGCAAGGCGCTGTTTTTCGACTTCGGCTACGATTTCATGATGGGCTTGCCCTCCGGCTGCGACCGGGCGTCCCGCAGGCCGTGGCTGTACACGCTGCAAACGCTGAAACGGCAATACGGCATCGACCGGGTGGAAGGGGTTGTTCCTACCCATTATCACGACGACCACGTGGCGGGCATTAACCTGCTTCGGGATATCGAAGGCGCGCAGGTGTGGGCCGCGGACTCGTTTGCGGACATTCTGCGCAGACCGGAGCAATACGATTTGCCCTGCCTCTGGTACGATCCGATCCCGGTTGACCGCGAGCTGCCGGCAGGCGTTCCGGTCCGTTGGGAGGAGTTCGAGTTCACGCTCCACCCGCTGCCGGGCCATACGCTTTACGCTGTGGCGGTTTCATTGGAGGCGGACGGCAAACGTATCCTGATCTCGGGCGACCAGTACCACGGCGACGAAGGTTTGCTCGAAAATTACGTCTACCCGAACCGGTTTCGGATCGACGACTTCGTCGAGAGCGCGGCTCTGTATGAATCGCTGCAGCCGGAAATCATCGTTACCGGCCACTGGGCTCCGCTGCACGTAAAGCCCGGGCACTTCGCCGAATTGGCGGCAAGGGGCGGTACGCTGGCCCGCCTTCACCGGGATTTGCTGCCGCTTGAAGATGCGGATTTCGGAGCGGAAGGCTTCGGCGTGCGGCTCTCGCCCTACCAGGTGAATGTGGCGGCCGGGCAGGCTTTTGCCGTAGAGGCGGAGGCAGTCAATCCGTTCGCGCACGACGCGGCGGCGGAGCTGCGGCTCGTGCTGCCGCCCGGCTGGCGGGCAGAGCCTGCGGCGGCGTCGGCGCCGCTTCCGGCGCGCGGCGCGCGGCGCGGGCCGTTTTTGCTTAACCCCGCGGGCCCGCCCGCGCCCCCCCCCCGGGTTTGAAACGAATTTATCGTATTAGGCCCAACGGT
>NZ_CAUPYC010000066.1:0-22062 GCF_963515335.1 uncultured Paenibacillus sp.
CGAAGCGGCGTGCGGCTGCCCTCCATCACCGTGCCGACGAGCAGGGAGGTCTGATAGCCGCATCCGCTGCATTCGTAAAGCAGTCGCCTGCAGCGGAGCGCATAAGCCTGCGTGTGGCTGCAGCGCGGGCAAACGAAGCCGGCAGGCCATTTGGCTGAAAATAACGCGGCTGTGCATGCACTCTCCGAAGCAAACCGGTCGCAAAAAGACTCGTAATCCCCCGACATCGCCGCTGTTTCCAACCGCCATCCCTCCCTAAAATACGAACAAATGTTCCGATAAAGTCATTATAGCAAACATACGTTCCTTTTACAATGCGAACATGGGAAATTATACAAAGTTGTAGTGAAATCAGATGTCATCATCCGTGTTTTGGCAATGATGCGGCAGAGGCTGCTTCCTGTTTGACTGGGATAATCCATACTTGACGGATCGTGTTGCGTCTGTGCGTATCGGCTACGATTGGTCGGGATCGGTTCTTCCTGTTTGGAGGGGATAATGCTCAGAGGAAGATGAAAGGACGGAGGGTCCCCCCAAACAGACGTTATACGCCATGCCGCGCCGGCGACTTGAAGCCAGCGTCCTGAATAGACGGGATAATGCTCATAAGGAGCGCGAAACGCGAGCAGCCTGCGAGACCCGCGAAAACTTTTTGCCCGACCTCCCCCGTCCATCGGTGTCAAAACCACGGCCGGCCGACTATACTGTCAATACGAATTGGGCATTCGTCTAGAACGGCCGAAGGGAGGGGCGGAGATGGCGGTTTGGGGTGCGGCGGCTGTGTGGCTCGCGCTGGCGGCGATCGGCGTGCTGGTGTTCGGCGTGCTGCGGTTCATCTGGGCGGCCCGCAGCTTGCTGGCTAGGGTTGGGCAAACGGTGGATCGGTTGGACAATGAGACGCTTGCATTGATCCGTGAGCTTCGGGCGCTGACGGCGCAGGCTTCCGACATGAACGCGGTCGTATTCGGCCAACTGAAGCGGGTCGAGAAGCTGGTTTCGGCTTCGGAGCAGCTCGGCGAGGCGGTTGAACGGAGCGCGAAGAGCGTTCGTTTTGTGGCGCGGGCCGTCGACGATCTGGCCGGGCGCAACCTGCAGCGGGCAACAGGCGCCGGCAAGCAGAAATTCGGAGAAGCGCTCACGTGGGCGGAGCTCGGTTGGACCGCTTGGAAATGGTGGGAGACGAAGCGCACCGAAGCAGCCGCTGTGCCGGTTCGGCCGAAAAGGGACGAAGAGCGCGATAAGTTTGAGAGGAGCGAGTGAACGATGGCGACGAAGCAGGATGTAAAAACGTTTGTGATCGGAACGGCGGCCGGCGCGGCGATCGGAGCGTTGACGGCGCTGCTGTTTGCGCCCAAAGCGGGCAAGGAACTTCGCAAAGACATTGCCGAAGGGGCGCAGCAGGCGTGCGATAAGACCGTCAAGCTTGCCGGCCAGGTCGGCGAGACGACGGGCAAAATGGCGAAGCAGGTCGGCAGCCAAACGGCGGAGCTGGCCGGCAAGGCAAAGGAGGCGGCCGGCGGAGTGATCGGAACGGTCGCTTCATGGAGAGCGAAAGACGACGGCGGGGAGCAAGCGGCAATCGAACCGGCGGAAATCGACACGGAAAAAGCGGGATGATCCCAAAGCCGGGGAGCGAATGGCGGAACTTTCGCTTCCCGGCTTTTTGCATGGCATAGCGGGGCAAACGGCGGCGTCCATGCGTTATCCGCTGCGCAGCGACTTGCGGAAGGCGGAAGGCGATTTGCCGCTCCATTTATGGAATTGCTTCGAGAAATACAGCGGATCGCTATAGCCGACCGACGAGGCGACCTGCTCGATCGGCATCGCCGTCGCGAGCAGCGCTTCGGCGCGCTCCATTCGCACCTTCAGCAAATACTGTTTCGGCGAATAGCCGGTCGACTGCTTGAACATGGCCGAGAAATGGGTGCGATGGTAGCCGTATGTTTGCGACAGCTGCCCGATCGAAACGGACTGCGCGTAATGGGTGGACAGCAAACGGACGGCGAGCGCAATCCGGCGTTCGATGTCCGAGGAGAACGCGTCGGCCGCAGACAGCGCGTGCCGGTTCGCGATGCCGAATTCGGCCAGCAGCAACCGCAAATATCCCGCCGATTCCAGGCTTGTAATATGAGAGGCGTTATCCGCCTGCAGCAGCCGTGAACGCAGCCGCCGGTAGAGGGCGGGAATTTTGCGGCTGCCCCCGCGAATGACGGGCGCTTCCGTCGTGACGCCGATTCCGCGGACATGCGAGGCGGCGCCGCTGCCGATGAAAGCGACCCAGACGTAGCTCCATGGGTCCCGGGCGTCGGCCTCGTAAAAGAACGGCTCGCCCGGCAAGATGACGAACGTGTCCCCGGCCATGCATTCGTACCGTTTTCCCTTGACTTCGTAAACGCCGGATCCGGACAGCACGGTATGAATCAAATAATAGTCGTGGACGCCGGGGCCGTTGCGGTGTCCTCCGACGGGCTTTCCCTCCCCGCAAAAAATAACGGTCAATTCCGCCGGAGCCGGCGACGGATTGACGCCGAGCTCGTACAAGGTATGCTCAAGAATCATGACCGTCCACCGTCCGTTCCCAGATTTGCTTGTTAAGCATTGTAATCGATCTCCCTACAAATGTCCATATCAAACCGTTATTTTGCCATTCGCTTGAGGCCGTCTTTGACTTACTGTAGATATAGAAAAATCAAGGAGGCCAATGACATGTCCAAAATTACGTTTATCGGAGCCGGCAGCACGGTATTCGCCAAAAATGTGCTGGGCGACTGCATGCTGACGCCTGCGCTGCAAGGCTTCGAAATCGCGTTGTTCGATATCGACCGCGAGCGGCTGGCGGATTCGGAGCGCATGCTGCTCAATCTGAAGGCGACGTCCGGCTCCACTTGCGAGGTGCGGGCCTATACCGACCGCAAAGACGCCCTCCGCGGCGCCAAATACGTCGTAAATGCGATCCAGGTCGGCGGCTACGATCCATGTACGATCACCGACTTCGAGATTCCCAAAAAATACGGCCTGCGCCAGACGATCGCGGATACGGTGGGGATCGGCGGCATTTTCCGCAACCTGCGTACGATCCCGGTCATGCTCGGCTTTGCCGAAGACATGCGGGAGGTGTGCCCGGATGCGCTTTTCATGAATTATACGAATCCGATGGCGGTGCTGACGAACGTCATGAATACGTACGGCGGCGTTCGCGCGGTCGGGTTATGCCACAGCGTGCAGGTGTGCGTGTCGGAGCTGTTCAAGAGCCTCGATATGGACATGACGGGCGTTCAGTCGAAAATTGCGGGCATCAACCATATGGCCTGGCTGCTCGAGGTGAACAAGGACGGCGTCGATCTGTATCCGGAAATCAAACGCCGCGCGGCCGAGAAGCAAAAGGAAAAGCACCATGACATGGTGCGCTTCGAAATGATGCTCAAATTCGGGTACTACATAACCGAATCGTCCGAGCACAATGCGGAATATCATCCTTATTTCATCAAACGGAACTATCCGGAGCTGATCGAACGGTTCAACATTCCGCTTGACGAATATCCGCGCCGCTGTATCGACCAGATCGAACGGTGGAAAAAGATGCGCGGCGAGCTGGTGGACAATCGCGATTTGTCCCATGAGCGCACGCACGAATATGCTTCATATATCATGGAAGCGATCGAGACGAATGTACCGTTCAAAATCGGCGGCAACGTCATGAATACCGGTCTCATCACAAACCTGCCTAAGGAAGCGTGCGTCGAGGTGCCATGCCTGGTCGACCGCAGCGGCGTGAATCCTACCTATGTCGGTAACCTGCCGCCGCAGTGCGCTGCGCTTAACCGGACGAACATCAACACGCAGCTGCTCACGATCGAGGCGGCGATGACCGGCAAAAAAGAACACATCTACCATGCGGCGATGCTCGACCCTCATACGGCCGCCGAGCTTTCCATGGATGATATTATCGCCATGTGCGACGAGCTGATCGAAGCGCACGGCGAATGGCTGCCCTCGTTCCGTTAAGGAACGAGGTTTTTTTGATTTAAGACATGCCGCCGATCGGACAGGCGTGGAAAATTGTGGTACGATAGGTTTGCAGGTACATTTTACAGCTGTCCTTCATATTGTATGTTGTTACATCTTACGTTACTTTCAACGAGGAAAGCGGTGTATACGTGCAACAGCCGATCGCCATATTGGATTCAGGAGTGGGCGGCCTGACGGTCGTCAAGGAAGTCATGCGCCAGCTTCCGCGCGAGAAAATCATTTATTTCGGCGATACGGCACGCACCCCTTACGGTCCGCGGCCGGCGGAGGAAGTCATTCGGTTCACGAGGGAGATTGTCGATTATTTAATTCAATTCCGCCCGAAAATGATCGTGATCGCCTGCAATACGGCCACGGCTTTCGCGCTGGAGGATATCCGTTCGCGGGTGACGGTGCCGGTAATCGGCGTTATCCATCCCGGCGCCCGCGCGGCGATCAACCGCACCCAATCGGGATTCGTCGGGGTCATCGGCACGGAGGGGACCATTAACAGCGGCGCTTACCAGGATGCTCTGAAGCAGTTGAAGCCGCAAATCGAGGTGATCAGCCGCGCATGCCCGAAATTCGTGCCGCTGGTCGAGCAAGGCAACTTTCGTTCGGAGGAAACATACAAAACGGTCGCCGAATCGCTTCAGTCTTTGTGCTCGACGCCCATCGACACGCTCATTCTCGGCTGCACGCATTATCCGTTTTTGGCGGATGCCATTGCGGAGGCTATGGGCCGGCATATCAGCCTGATCAGCTCGGCCGAGGAGACCGCCCGGGACATCAGCACGGTTCTGCAGGTGAAAGGCCGGCTGGCGCTGGGCGAGGTCATGCCGGTGCACCACTTTTGCTGCAGCGGCGATCCGGCCCTGTTCCAGACCATCGCCCGGCAATGGTTGAACGAAGAAATCGAATGGACGCCGATCGTCTGGCAGGTGCCGAATATCGGATGACGACTCTCCTTACGGAAAGCCGCAACGCGCAGCCGCCCAAGCTGCCGCTGCGGCTTTTCCCGGTCGGCGCACATATCATAGCGCCCGGGCCGGCGGAATACATATAGGGAAAGCGCTTTTCGGGGAGGAAGGCAATGGTTCGTTATATCAGCCGTCCGGGCGATACGGTGCTGCGAATTGCCGACAGGTTCGGAATGGAGGCGGAGGAGCTGTATGCGGCCAATCCGCACGTATCCCGTTCCCGTCATCTTGTCCCGGGCTCGGCGCTGCTTATCCCCCGGCCGGTGCGGCCGGTCTGCTTCGGCGCGCAGAAGCGCATCGTTCGCGGCAGCGCAGAGTACGGCCCCCGACAGCTGGCGGCCGATATCCATCGTCTGCAAGCTTGTTATCCTTTTCTGCAAGCCGGCATTATCGGCCGGAGCGTGATGGGGAAACCGATCGCCGCGCTGGCAATCGGGGAAGGGAAGCGCAGCCTGCATGTCAACGGGTCGTTTCACGCCAACGAGTGGATCACGTCACTGGTGCTGATGACGTTTCTGGAGGATTATTGCCGCGCTGTCGGCGCGGGCATTCCGATAAGAGGGTACGATTCTCGCAAGCTGCTGGAGCGAACGCAGCTGTGGCTTGTCCCGATGGTCAATCCCGACGGGGTCGAGCTTGCGCAGGAAGGCGTGATGTCCGGTCATCCGTTCGGCCGCGATCTCATCCGCTGGAACCGGTATTCGGACCGTTTTTTTCGCTGGAAGGCGAATGTGCGGGGGGTGGATTTGAACGACCAATTTCCGGCGCATTGGGAGGAGGAATGCGCAAGGCGGGGCAAGGAAGGACCCGGGCCGCGCGATTATCCCGGACCGGCGCCGCTGGCCGAGCCGGAAGCCGCCGCGATGGCTGCGTTTACGGACAGGAAAGCGTTCGATATGGTTATTGCGCTTCATACGCAAGGCCAGGAGATCTATTGGAATTACCGCGACTGCGAGCCTGACGGCGCCGGAGAGCTGGCCGAGCGGCTGGGCCGAGCGAGCGGGTACCGTCCGGTCAAGCTGCACGGGAGCGACGCCGGGTACAAGGATTGGTTCATCCAACGTTTTCGCAAGCCGGGTTTTACCGTCGAATGCGGAATCGGCGTCAATCCGCTGCCGCTTGCCCAAGCCGACGACATCTACGACGACGTGGCGCCGCTTTTGCTGGAGGCGATGCGCAGCGTGTGAATCGTCCGGACCGGATATGCTATAATGGCGCCATAGGAGGGATGCCGTGTGATGCGGAAGCTATGGTCCTTGCGTCATTGGAAGCACGTCTTCGTCCGGATCTACCGGCTGCTCGCATCGCCGGGAGTTCGGCTCGCGGACAAGCTGTTATACCTTGTGCCGGTCGCGATCTATTGGGTGATGCCGGATGTGCTGCCGTTCCTGCCGGTGGACGATATTGCCGTCACGATGCTCGCGGCGGAATGGTACACGCGCTATATGGAGCGCAAGTATCCGCAATAAAGATGTTGAACTTCCGAAACCGATTCATTACAATAAGATAGATTTGACAATGCGACGCGGTCACGGGGTATTCATTTGTGGCGCTGGGAAGGAGCTGGCATACGATATGAAATGCAAAATTTCGCGCAATGCGGCCAAAATATTGCTCGAAGAGCTGAACAAGCCCGAGAATGAAGGCAAAAAGCTGCGCGTCTACGTTACGCACGCGCACGGCGACCATGCCCATTACGGCATGGGCATCGACGATGCGAAGGAGGAGGACGAAATCGTGTCCACCGACAAAGGCATCGACGTTCTTTTGAAGAAGGGCGACCCGTTCCTGGACGGCGTCCGTATCGACTATTTTTACGTTCCGGAGGAAGGCTTCGTCATCACGAATCCGTCCCAAGGCAACCACGGCGATCATTGACGGTATGGCGAACGATATCCGGATTTGCGACAAATGCAAACACATGCGCGTGAAAACGACGCTGCCCAAGCTGCGGAAGCTGGCGCCGGACGTCGAAATCAAGGTCGCCTGCAAGTCATACTGCGGCCCCTGCTCACGTTATGCGTTCATCTTCATCAACGGGCGGTACGTCACGGCGCCGACCGAGGACGAGGTTATCGAAAAAGCGAAAAAATATATCAAGACCCAGGATTGAACACAAACGGATCGAACAATAACAAGGCTGCCTGCCGTCATTCGCCGACGGACAAGCAGCCTTGTTTTTCGTCACTTTTTCCTCGATGCAAGGAGATCGTATTCGACCAGGTCCGACGAGGCTTCGAGCTCCTCCGCGGCGGAGGCCTTGCCGGCTGAACACGCCGTGTCGTCAAGCGCGGCGCCGGTTTTGGCATCGAAGCAGCCGCTGCCGCCGTCGGCTGCGGCGGAAGACAGATAATACACGCTGCCGTCCGTAAACGTGCCGTTGCGGAATACGACGATTTTGCCCTGAAGCGGCTTTTCTGTCAGCAGGGGCGTACCGATCATGGCCAGCTTGCCGCTGTCGATGCCAAGCAAATGCAGAATCGTCGGCGTGATATCGAGCTGTCCGCCGACATCGCTGCGAATTGTTCCGCCAAGCGCCCCGTCCGGCAGGCGGACGATTAACGGCACCTGCTTCAGGATTTGCTGCCGGGCGACGGCATTGAGTTCCTGTCCCAGAAACTTCTCGAACGGCGCCCAATCGCGAATCGAATTGTCGTGATCGCCGTAAAAAACGAAAATCGTTTCGTCCCATAGACCCTCGGCTTTCAACCTTGCGATGAATTCTCCGAGCGCGGCGTCTGCATAGTTGACGGATTGAAGGTAGTCGCCGAACATCGAGCCTTGGAATTCGCCGACGTCCAGCTTTTCCATGCTTGCGGGAAGCTTGTACGGGTGATGGCTGGACAGCGTGATCAGGAACGAGTAGAAGGGCCGCTTCTGAGCGGCGATCCGATCCGCCGATTGGCGGAAAAAAGACTTGTCGCCGAGCGCCCAGCCGACAGGCTCGTCCAGCTTGAAATTCTTTTTGTTATAATAGGCGTCGTACTGCATTTTGGCATACATCGTATTGCGGTTCCAGAACCCGCCTTCGTAAGCGTGGAAGACCGTCGTGCCATACCCCTCGGCTTTCAGCGCGCCGGGCAGGCAATCGAACGTGTGGTCCGCGTACTTGATGAAGACGGAGCCGCTCGGCAGCGGCTGCTGGGAGCAATGGGCCGCAAAATCCGCATCCGACGTGCGTCCCTGCGAGGTCTGATGATAGAAGCGGCTGAAATAGACGCTCTCTTTCAGCAGTCGGTTCAGATTGGGCGTAATCTCGACGCCGCCGATCGAACGGCCGATGACGAAGTTTTGGAACGCTTCAGCCTGCACCATGATGACGTTTTTGCCTTTGTACGCGCCGAACCGCTCGTCCTCTTTTGCAAGCGAAGCGCGCAGCCGGCCGCGTGTCTCGAACCAATCCGTTACCGATTGTTCCTCGGTCACCGCGAGCACCTTCTCTTCGGCCGACGCTTTTACCGAGCGGTAGATATCGTAGCCGTGAAAACCGTACAAGCCGGTTACATTATAGACCGACACGTTCCACCAATTGTTGGTGAAAAGCCCTTTCGCCCATGTTTTGTCGGCTACGTTCACCGGTACGAACACGAGCGTCAGGCCCGCGGCAAACACGAGCAGGCTGAACGAGATGCGCAGGGCGGCCGTTCGCGCGCGTTTGGGAGCCCGGAACGTCAGCTCTTTTGGCCGGCGTCCGGAGAAAAAGGCATAAACCGCCAGCGGAATGACAAAGAGCCAATCGACAAAATAGGCAAGATCGCGCCACGACAAAAGGGCTGCGATGCTCCCGCCCAAGGATCCGACTTGTCCGGCTTGCAGCAGCACCGGCACCGAGATGATGTCCTGGAAATACCGGAAGTAAACCAGGTCGGCATAGAGCACGGCGGTCAGAATCAGGTTCAGCGCGGCCAGGACGATGAACCGCCAGCGGTAAGACAGCCATACGGTCCAGAAGGAGACTAAACCCAGGGTGCCGATCGCGATAAAAACATCATCCGGCGTCAGCTCCATGTTGCGAACGTTGATCATGACGTTGAAAAGGGAAAGCTTGTGGGTCATCAGCACGAAAAAAAGAACCACATCCGCGCCCCGAGCCCGTTCCAGCGTGCGGAACGAGCCTTGAAGGCCGCGGCGGGCTGCCGATCTTAAGGCGAAAAGCATAATCGTTCGGTTCCTCTCTCTGTACAATTGTGTTGGAAAAGGCCTCTCTCCATTATGGGCTTCTGCGGCATAGGCTTATTCGGCCGTTTCAAAACTTCTCAGGCGCTTTCCTTTTGGACGGAAGCGGCGGGAGCGGGCCGAGGTACTGGTAGAACTGGCATTCGATTCTGCCGTTAAACAGCTTGCGTTTTTTGTCGGCGGGGCGGCCGAAGTAGTGCTCGAACGATTTGGCCGGACTTAGCGCGAAAAAAGACCAGCTTGGCAGCAGGGAAGCCGTGAAGCCAAGCTCGCGGACCGTTCGCTCCGCCTCCCGCGAATCGCCCAGCCGCTCGCCGTACGGCGGATTCGTGATCAGGCAGCCGTATTCGCTTTGCGGCTTCGTCTTGGCGACGGGCAATGCCTTGAAGCTGATTTCCTTGCCGAAGCCGGCTTTCTTGGCCGATGCCTCCGCCACCTCGACCGCCTTCGGATCGATATCGGAGCCGGCGATTTCGAGCGGCATGTCGTCCCGCACGGCGTCGAATGCCTCTTCACGGGCGTTATCCCACGCCTCGCTGCCGATGACCGGCCAAGCGTCGCTGTTGAAGCTGCGCCGCATGCCGGGAGCAATATTCCAACCGATCATCGCGGCCTCCACCGGAATCGTCCCGGAGCCGCAGAACGGATCGTACAGCGGGCGGTGCGGGCCCCAGCGGCTGAGCAGGATCATGGCGGCAGCCATCGTCTCTTTCAAAGGCGCTTCGGTGATCAGCTTGCGATAGCCGCGCTTGTGAAGGCCGGGTCCCGTCGTATCCAGCGTCAGCAGAGCCCGGTCGTTCAGCAGCGACACTTCGATCACGTAGCGGGGACCGTCCTCGGGAAACCATTCGGTCCCGTATTTTTGCTTCATTTTTTCAACGACTGCTTTCTTGACGATGCCTTGACAGGCGGGAACGCTCGACAGCTGCGATTTGTGCGACCGGCCTTCGACCGGAAATTCGCCGTCGCCCGGAATCCAGTCGGGCCAGTCAAGCGCCTTGGTTCCTTCGAAAAGCTCGTCGAACGTTCGGGCCTCGAATTCGCCCATGTTGACGAGAACCCGATCCGCTGTGCGCAGCCACAGGTTGGCGCGGCATATATCCGCCGGCGTTCCCTCGAACTTCACGCGGCCGTTCTCGACGGCAGTCCGTTCGTAACCGAGCTCCTTCAACTCGCGCGCAACGACGGCTTCAAGCCCCATCGGGGCTGTGGCGATCAATTCAATCTTACTCATAGCATGTCTTCGCTCCGCTTCCGGTTAGAAGGTGGCCGCGGTTGTTTCCGAAGCCCCGAAAAGATACAATCTAGTATAGGATAATTCAGGACAAAATGAAACCGAGGGGGAGACGGATGTTAAGCTCCGAAAAATATGTGGACCGGTTGTTTGCGCCTGACGCCGATCTCGCGCGAGCGGAAGAAGGCATTCGCGCTGCGGGTATGCCGGACATTTCGATCGCTTCCGGCTTCGGTCGATTGCTGACGCTGCTGGTGAGGATGTCAGGGGCCAGAGAAATACTGGAGATCGGAGCGCTCGGCGGCTACAGCGGCATATGTCTGGCCCGCGGTTTGGGAGACTCCGGGCGCCTGACCTCGCTTGAGTTGCGGCAGGATTACGCGGACGTCGCATACGCGCATATGTCCGCCGCCGGACTGGCGAACCGCGTGACTTACCGGGTCGGCGACGCCCGCGACAGCTTGGCGGAACTCGCGAGCGAGGGCAAGCGTTTCGATTTTTTCTTCATCGACGCGGACAAGGAAGGATACCCGGATTATTTGGAATGGGCGCTGACGCTGGCGAATCCGGGCGCGGTTATTACCGCCGACAATACGCTTTTGCACGGTCGAGTTTGCGATCCCTCCAAAGAAGGACCCTCCGTCACGGCGATGCGCTCGTTCAACGAGCGGCTTATGTCCGATCCGCGTTTGGACGGCACGATCCTTCCCGCATACGACGGCCTTGCCGTCGCTATGGTTAAAGGTTGAGGCAATCGTTGGCGTTGATGACGGTTCGCAGAGAAGCCGGCAGGGGAATAACGCCCGCCGGCTTTCGTGCGTTTGAACGAACAGCAGTCCCTTTTTCGACTTATCGGCACTATTTCATCGGGACAGAATAGCGTGTTTTTTTGCCTTATGGGCATTATCCCTTTGGGACAGGAGAGCGTGATTGTTCGCCTTATGGGCATTATCCCGATTGCACAGGAAACCCGGCGGATCGTGCGGACGGTGGTCTCCTGCATGAAGGGGATAGTGCCGAGAGGCGGATGGAGGATGCGACATCGCCTGACCGGACGGGATAGTGCCGAGAGGGGGGGCGGAGGAGCGTCGCCTGAGCGAAGGGGATAGTGCCGAGAGGCGCTTTTTAGCCGCGCTGCTCTTTTCGGCGGACGGCCGGACGGATGACGACCGTTCTGACCCAGACCGCATTCAAGAAAAATAAAGCGGCAGCCACGAGGAAGACTCCTTCGATGCCGATTACGCCCGACGCGGCCCCGCCGACGATCGGACCCAACACGTTGCCGAGACTAAGCGTGCTGCTGTTGAAGCTGTAGGCCCGGCTCTCCATGCCGTCGGGCGTATGCTTGCGGATCAGCGCGTTGACGCTCGGAATCAGGCCGCCGAGGAAAATGCCGAGCAGAAACCGTACGGCGAGCAACTGCCATACCTCGCTGACGAACGCTTGCGGAATGAACATCAGGCCCGCGCCTACAAGCGATACGCCCAGCACCAGCTCGGCGCCCTTCCGGTCGCTCAGCCTTCCGAGCAGGGGAGAGGCGATCATGTTCGACAGTCCCGTAACCGAGCCGACGAAGCCGGCCCAGAAGGCCAGATTTTCGGTCGTGCCGTGCAGTTGCTGTACGTACAGCGGCATGAGCGGCATCGGACTCATCATGGCGAATTGAATCAGCAGCGAGACGGCGAACAAGGCGGTCAGCTGCGGGATATGGCTGATTTCCTTAAAGCCGGCCCACACCGATATTTGCGGAACGGAAGCCGCTTTCGACCGGTCGAAGTTTTCCTTGACGAGAACCATGGCGAGCAGCGAAGCGAGAAACAGGAGCGTTCCCGTAATGTAAAAAATCGGCCGGAAGCCTACCCAGTCGGCCAGCAGCCCGCCCATTAACGGCCCCATAATCGTTCCCGCGATCGCACCCGATTGGACCAGGCCCATGGCAAACCCGATACGCTCCTTCGGCGTCGTGGCCGATACGAGGGAGACCGCGGCGGGATTGAAGCCCGATATCGTGCCGTTAAGCATGCGCAGCGCCAGCAGCTGCCAAGGCGCTTGGGCGAATCCCATCAGCACCATGACGACGGCCATGCCGAAGCCGGAGCGGAGCAGCATGATTTTGCGGCCGTGCCGGTCGGCTAATTTTCCCCAGAGCGGCTGGAACAGAAACGACGTTACGAAATTCCCGGCAAAAATGACGCCCGCCCAAGTCGCGATTTCAGTCTCGTCCGTCAGGCCGAAATCTTGCTGCAGATAGAGCGGCAGAAAGGGGATGATCATCGTCATCCCGGCCAAAACGAGAAATTGCCCCAGCCACAGCACGGCCAGATTGATTTTCCATTGCGCCATCGATTCCGGCCTCCTTGTGCGGCAAACTCCCATGCGATAAACCGTCCGTCTTAGTATAGCACAGTCGAACAGCCAGTCCGAAATGCGGCAGTAAAAGAAGAGAGCAGCCGGTCGGCTGCTCTCTTGAGATGGATGGAATCAAAGCGGGGCTTCGTCTTGCAATCTCAACCGTTTGCGATATACGGCCTTCGATATCCCGATGCTGATCTCGTACAGCAGAAACAGCGGCACGATGACGACGATGTCGGACAGGATGTCCGGCGGGGTAATCGTGACTGCGACGATAACGAGAATGAAGTAGGACATTTTGCGGGCTTTGGCCAGCCGGTGAGGATTGAGTATGCCGAGACGGGTCAAAAACATGACGACAGCGGGCATCTCGAACAGCAAGCCGAATGGAACCGTCATATGGATCATGAAAGAGAAGTACCGCTGGGCGGTGTACATCGCCGTGAAATCGCCCGCCGCCGTGCTCATCATAAATTGAAGCACCATCGGGTACAGGATGAAATAACCGAAGGCAATACCGGTCAGGAACAGGGCGGCCATGCCCGGTATGAACAGCAGCGTCGCCCGCTGCGTCTCTCGGTTCATGGCGGGCTGAACGAATTTCCAGACCTGATAGGCCGCCACCGGAATGGTGACGGTCACGGCCACAACGCCGGCGATCATGAAATACACCCAGACGACGTCGGTCGGCCCGAGAATGACCAGCTTTTGATCGAGATCCCGAACGAGCCAGCCGTAAATCTGCCGCACGTACAGGAAGGCTGCAATCATCGACACGACAAAAGTGATAAGCGTCCGGATCAGACGGAAGCGAAGCTCCTCCAGGTGACCGACCAGATTCAAGTCGTTCACATCTTTTGTCATGTTACTTGTTCACAGCCGCCGGTGTTTCCGGTGCGGCAGGAGTCTTTTTCGCCTCGTCGTCCGATTCGCCGTTCACAAGTCCGCGCGTGGCGCCCTTGAATTCGCTAAGCGTGCGTCCGAATGCGCGTCCGAGCTCGGGAAGCTTGGACGGCCCGAAAACGATCAGTGCGATGATGAGAATAAGAATAAGTCCGCCGATGCCGATATTGCCGAAAGGCATGGTCGTCACACTCCTTAATTTTGGTTAGCCGGTTGTTTGGATCCGGTTGTGATTAGCCCAGCTTGAAGCCGCTGATGGCGACTACGGCTGCGCGGGCTTTCGTATCGCCTGCCCGGTGCGGCCAACGGCTCGTCGGGTTGTTCAAATCCGTCGTTTCTTCGCCGGGATGCTGGACGGAGAGGAACAGCGTCTGCTCGTCCGGCGTGAAGAACGGTCCCGTCATTTCGCTTTCGACCGGGCCGGATGCGAATTGATAGGCGACGCCTTTGTCGCGGCCGGAGGTCGGGATGACGAACAGGCCGTTGTTCATGAACGCCTTGTGCACGCCTTTGTTCTGGCTGCCGCTCGAAATGTCGGTTACGACCCACAGGTTGCCGTTCGAGTCAAACGCCAGATTGTCCGGCGAGCTGAAGCCCGATTGTCTGCCGCCTGCCGCAAAAATTTCAAAGTCGAATTCCAGCGAGCCCAGGTCGTTGCCGGATTCGAAGATACGCGTAATGTGTCCGTGAATGTTGCCGTGCAGGTCGTTGTTTGTGTGGCTGATGAAAACCGTATTGTCGAACGGCGAAATTTCGATATCTTCCGGACGGTCAGTCGGCGTGCCGCCTACCAGCAGAGCGGCCTCCGCGCAATTGACCACCACATCCGCCTGCGTCTTGTATTTGTTAAGCAGATCCTGGCGCTTCGCGGACACGCCGGCCGGCGCCTTGAATTTCTCGTTGCCGAGCACTTTCAGCACTTCTTCGATCGTGACGGGCACCCATTTGCCGGATTTCAGGTTGGCCACGTACAGCGTGCCGGATTCCAGCAACGCCGAGTTGGCGCGTCCTTTGGATTTGTCGAACTTGCCTTTGCTGACGAACTTGTAGACGCAAGCGTCTTTTTTGTCATCGCCCATGTACACGACGACGCGGCCGTCCGCGGTCAGGCCCATAGCGGTGTTTTCATGGCTGAACCGTCCGAGCGCCGTATGCTTTTTCAAATACGATTTGTCGAAAGGATCGATCTCGACGACCCAGCCGTAATGGGTAACGTTGAGGCCGGACGCTTCCGCGGTTTCCGTGAAGTTCTCCTCGCAGGAAAGCGCCGTGTTCCACAGCGTTACGCCGCCGGAGCAGTTTGCGAAAGTGCCTTGCACCGTCGTTGCGTTGCCCACAGCCGCCGTCCCTCGTGCCGGCCCGGTCAACTCGAGCTTGGTGAACCCGGTAATACGGCGCGCGTGCTTGGAGTTCGTGTCCATTTTCCACGTGCCGTTCTCGTCGCGGTATACTTCGATAACGGACATGCCTTGGTAATACAGGTTTTTTTGTACTTGATCGGCCGTCATTTTGCCGTCCTTAATGGGACCGACGCTGAAAATGGTCGTATATTCATGATTATTGATCAGAAGTCCGCGCGTGTTGGAGCCGTCAATCGGGAAAAAGGCGTTGTAGTCGGAGCCGTCGCCGAATTTGTCGCCGTCCTTGTTGATGACGTCGTCCATGGCGGCGATGACATCGTACTTGAAGCCTTTGGGCAGGATCAGTTTGTCTTCCTTGGAAGGCGCGATCGGCTCGAAATATCCGCTTACCTTATTCGTTTTGAAGCCGAAAAGGTGGTCTGCGGTCGTCGATGCGGCCGACGCCTTGCCGTCGAGTACGCCCAAGCCGGCCGATGCCGCTGCCAGTGCGGCAGCCCCGGTGCCCAGATAAGACAAAAATGTTTTACGGTCCATGTTCTTGTTCTCCAACTCGCACATCTCCCTTATGAATGATAGGATAGACTCAACGTAAACAAGCATAGATGTGAAACGTAATCGGCACGTTAATAACGAATGAAGGTTTTGTAAAGGCCAATTTGTCATAGGTTTGTCAATGAAAGTCGAAGCGCGGCGGTTGTTAGCGCTCTTCAAAAAGGGCATAATGGAATGGAAACGAAGGGAAATAGAGAGAAATGGGGAGCGCGAATGAGCTATAACGACCGGTTCATCCGGGCATGCCGCAAAGAAAGCGTCGACCGCGTGCCCGTTTGGTATATGCGCCAGGCGGGACGGTATGATCCGGAGTACCGTAAAATAAAAGAACGTTATTCGCTGCTTGAAATATGCCGGCAGCCGGAGCTGGCGGCGGAAGTGACGCTCATGCCGGTCCGCAAGCTGGGCGTGGACGCGGCTATTTTGTATTCCGATATTATGAATCCGGTCGCATCGATCGGCATCGATTTCGATATTGTCGCGAACGTCGGGCCGGTGATCGCCAATCCTGTCCGCAGCAAAGCGGACGTGGAGCGGCTGAAGCCGATCGACGTCGAGGGCGATTTGTCCCACGTGCTGGAGACGATCCGGATGCTGGACCGCGCGCTTGATGTGCCGTTGATTACGTTCGCCGGCGCCCCGTTCACGATCGCCAGCTATCTGATCGAAGGGCGTCCTTCCCGCAATTATTTGCGGACGAAGGAACTGATGTACGGCGCGCCCGACGTGTGGCATCTCTTGATGGACAAGCTGGGCGACATGGTCATTGCCTACCTGCGCGCCCATATGGCCGCCGGCGGCAAAGCGTTCCAGCTGTTCGACAGTTGGGTCGGCGCGCTCGCTCCGGACGATTTCAATCGTTTTGTACTGCCGACGATCGAGCGGATTTTCGCGGAGCTGTCCGATTTGCCGCAGCCGAAAATCTATTTTCCCGGCGTCGGCTCGGGCGAATTGCTCCCCGCGCTGGGCAGGCTGCAAGCGGACGTTATCGGGCTCGATTGGCGCGTGCCGATCGCGGAAGGCCGCAGGCGGCTCGGAGGCCGCTTCGCCGTGCAGGGCAATCTCGACCCGGTCGTGCTAACGGCGCCGGACGAGGTGATTGAAGAGCATGCCCGCCGCATCATCGATCAGGGACTGGAGCAGCCAGGCTACATTTTCAATTTGGGACACGGCCTGTTCCCCGAAGCTTCGCTTGAGAAGCTTCAGCGGTTGACCGCATACATTCACAGCTACTCCTCAGACGCAATCGTCGGAAGCGGCGCGGCGAAGGAGGCGGCGGGACTTGGCTGAACGAAAGATCGGCGTGCTCGTCATGTCCTACGGAACGCCGGAGAGCATGGCCGACATCGAGGCCTATTATACGCATATCAGGCGGGGACACGCGCCGACGCCCGAGCAGCTGACCGATCTCGTCGGCCGCTATGAAGCGATCGTCGGAGGGGTGTTCCCGCTGCGCGAGAACACGAACCGCCAGGTTCAAAGGCTGCAGGAGACGCTCGACCGGCTGGAGCCGGGCGTTTTCCGCTGCTACCAGGGCTTGAAGCATGCCAAACCGTTCATCGAAGACGGTGTCGACGCGATGGCTGCGGACGGCATTGCCGAGGCGGTCGGCATCGTGCTGGCGCCGCATTATTCCGTCATGAGCGTCGGAGGCTATATCAAGCGCGCGAAGGAGAAGGCCGAGCAGCCGGGCATCCGCATGACGTTCGTGGAGGACTATCATCTTCATCCGAAGCTGATTGCAACATTGGCGGACAGGGTGATCGCGGGCCTGCGAAAGTTCGGCGGCGATGCGGCGCCCGCCGCCGTGAAGGTATTGTTCAGCGCGCACAGCCTTCCGGAGAAGATTCTGGAGATGGGCGACCCGTATGTCAGCCAGCTGCTGGCAACGTCCGGCGCGGTGGCCGAAGCGGCGGGCACGGACAACTGGCAGTTCACGTGGCAGAGCGCGGGGCGGACGCGGGAGCCTTGGCTGGGACCCGATATTCTCGAAACGCTGCGCGAGCTCGGCGCGCAAGGCGTCAAGCATGTGCTGTCCGCGCCGATCGGCTTCGTGTCGGATCATTTGGAAGTGCTGTACGATCTGGATATCGAAGCCAAGGCGTTTGCGGCGGAGCTCGGGATCAGGCTGGAGCGGATTGACATGCTGAACACCGACCCGTTCTATATGGAAACGCTGGCCGAATCGGTCATGGCGGCGTTGAACGAAAGAGGTTGACGACATGCGGAGACAAGAACGCGCCGTCCGGGCGGCAGTAATCGGCGGAGGAATAAGCGGACTGAGCTCCGCTTTTTATTTGCGCCGCTTCGCCGCCGAGCGGGGGCTGCAAGCGGAGATTACGATCATCGAGCCGGCGCCCGCGCTGGGCGGTAAAATCAGCACGCTCCGCAAGGAGGGCTTCGTCATCGAGAAGGGTCCGGATTCTTTTCTGGCCCGGAAGCTGCCGATTATCGACCTGGCGGACGAGCTGGGCCTGGCGGACGAGCTCGTGCCGATCAATCCGTCCGGCAAGCGCGCATATATCCTGCACAGAGGCAAGCTGCACCCGATGCCGGAGGGGCTTGTGCTCGGCATTCCGACGGAAATCGCGCCGTTTGCGGCGACCGGGCTGCTGTCGGCCGGCGGCAAGCTGCGGGCTGCGCTCGATTTCGTGCTGCCGGCCCGCAAAGGGTCGGAGGACGAGTCGATCGGCGCGTTTCTCGAGCGCCGTCTCGGTCCGCAGGTGGTCGAGCGGGTGGCGGAGCCGCTGCTTGCGGGTATTTATGCAGGCGAGCTCGACAAGCTGAGCCTGCGGGCGACGTTCCCGCAGTTCCGCGAGGCCGAGCGCAAATACGGCAGCCTTATTCGCGGGATGCGGCGCAGCAGGCAAGCGTCGCCCTCCCAGGCGGGGAAGGCAGGAACGGCGGGGCGGTACAAGAGCGCTATTTTTTTGACGTTCCGGAACGGCCTGTCCGCGATGGTCGAGGCGCTTGACCGCGAGCTTGCTTCGGCCGAGCGGCGGATGGGCGTGAAGGCGGTGGGGCTTCGTGCCGCCGCCGACCGGGCATCCGCGGACGCTGACGGTGAAGGTCGAGCGCGTTACGCGGTCGAGCTCGACAACGGCGGGACGGTCCATGCGGACACCGTCATCGTTACGGCGCCGGCTTTCGATGCCGCACCCTTGCTGTCTCCGCATCTGGACGTGTCGATGCTGGAAAGCGTGCGCTACGTATCCGTGGCGAACGTCGTGCTTGCCTTTGATAAGGCGGCCTTCGGCCTGGAGTTCGAGGGCTCCGGCTTTCTCGTGCCGCGCACGGAAGGGCGGCAAATAACGGCCTGCACCTGGACGTCCACGAAATGGCTGCATACCAGCCCGCCGGACAAGGTGCTGCTGCGCTGTTATGTCGGCAGGGCCGGCGATGAAGACGCGGTCGAGCTGCCCGACGATCAGTTGTCGGCGATCGTGCTGAACGATATCCGCGACATTCTGGGCATCAAGACTGAGCCGCTGTTTACGGAAGTCACACGGCTGAGGCGTTCGATGCCCCAATACCCGGTAGGGCATGTGGAGCGGAGCCGGGCGTTCAAGTCGCGGCTGGCCGAAGCGCTTCCGGGCGTTTGGGCGGCCGGCGCGGCGTTCGACGGCATCGGGCTGCCCGACTGCATCCGTCAGGGCAAGGAAACGGCGCTTGCCGCGGTCGCCGAGCTGCTGAGCCGGTAACGCGATGCGGGGCTGTCCTTAACTTAGTGCACCGAGAATCCTCTTGAGGAACGGCCCTTTTTCTGTCCTCTCAGTCATACTCTCCGGATTGGCGATCATAACTTCCCTATATGAGCGGCCGCTTCGGCTGAAGAGAACGGGTTCAATCGGCCTGTCTTTTCCTGTTATAATGGGTGGAGGGTTCGGCAAATGACGAAACGGACGGGAGGAAACGGTTTGAAAAACAGTTGCGTGGCGCACCGCGGAGCGTCCGGCCTCGCACCGGAAAACACGATGGCCGCGATACGGAAGGCGATGTCGTTCCCGTTCGTCGAATGGATTGAGCTGGACGTCCAGCTGTCGCGGGACGGCATCCCCGTCGTCATCCATGACGACACGCTGCAGCGGACGGCCAAAAGGAAAGGCAGAGTGGCGGATTACGACGCCGAACAGCTGACCGCGACGGATGTCGGCGGATGGTTCTCGCCGGCGTTCGCCGGTGAAACAATTCCGCTGCTTGAAACGGTTATCGAAGAAACCAAGGGACGGTGCCGGCTGAATATCGAACTGAAGACATACGGCGGCCGTTATCCCGGAATGGAAAAGGCGGTCGTCGACCTGCTGCGCAAGCATGGAATCGAACGCGAGGCGGTGATCACCTCATTCGATCCGACGGCGCTCCGCAAGGTGCGCGAGCTGTCTGCCGATGTGAAAATCGGCCTGATCATCGACGGGGCGCCGCCGTTCCTGGTTCAGGAGCTGAAAACGCTGGACGCGGCGTTTCTGTCGATCGGCCATGCCTACCTGAACCGGCAGCGTACGGCCCTGTTCAGCGAAGCGGGGCTGCAGGTCATGGCATGGACGGTGAACGACCCCCAACGCATGCGCCGTCTGGCCGCCATCAGTCCGGACATTATGATCTGCACCAATTATCCGGATCGATACGCCGCCGCGCTGGGCAAGCAGCCTCGACCGGGATGGTTGAAGCGGTTGTTCGGTAGAAGCGCAACATAAACAACCGAGCGGGATTACTCCGGCATATCGTCTTTGTACCGGTCGCGAACCTCGATGATTTTCGGCAGCTGCTCCATGAACACGTCGATCAGCTGCGGGTCGAAATGGCGGCCCCGCTCTTCATGGAAAAGGTTGACGATGCGGTCGAGCTCCCAAGCCTTTTTGTACACCCGGTCGCTGCCGAGGGCGTCGAATACGTCGGCCACCGCGGTAATCCGGCCGTAGAGGTGGATTTCCTCGCCTTTCAGCTTCTGCGGATAGCCGGTGCCGTCCCATTTCTCATGATGCTCGTGCGCGATGGAAGCGGCGGAGCGGAGCAAGTCGCGGCTCGAGCCTTTCAGCAGATTGTAGGCGATCGTCGTGTGCGTCTTCATGATGTCGTATTCCTCGTCGGTCAGTTTGCCCGGCTTCTTCAGAACGGCGTCCGGAATGGCCACCTTGCCGATATCGTGCATCGGGGAAGCCATCTTGATTTTCTCCGCTTCCTCCTGGCCCAAACCGAGACCGAGCGCGAGAATGTAGGAATACTCGGCCACCCGTTTCACGTGATTGCCCGTTTCCTTGGAGCGGCTCTCGCCGATTTCGCCCATCGTGAAAATGATTTCCCGCTGCGTCGCCACGATCTCCTCATGCAGCATGACCGATTCCAGCGATTTGCCGGCATAGGAGGCGGCGAGCGCCAAATAATCGAGATCCCGCTGCGTGAACACCGCTTCGGGGGTCATTTTATTGATCGCCTGATAGGCGCCGATCATGCTTCCGTCGTTGCCGACGAACGGCACGGTGATGATCGATTTGGTCTTGTACCCGGTAAGCTTGTCATTCGTCGGGTTGTGACGGGGATCGGCATAGGCGTCCTCAATCAGCAGCGGCTTTCCGATTTCGATCGAATGACCGACGAAGCCGGAGCCCATCGGCACGCGGATTTCGTTCACCCCGTGCGCGACGGTGGTGAACAGCTCATTGGTTTTGTGGTCGATCAGCCACACGGTGCAGCGGTCCGAAACAATCATCTCGCGGCCCATGTTCGCCATCAGGACGAGCACGTTCTGCAGGCTGCTCTCGTTGCCGATTTTTGCGGTATAATCGAAAATGATGCGAAGCATCTGCTCCGGCGTATGCTCTTCCTTCAGAGCCGGCTGCAGCTCAAAATCATAATCCGCCAATGGTAACAACACTCCTAACCGAACGAACTGAATGTCGAATAGCTCAATATTATTCGAGGATTAACCGTTTATTCGACGAATAAACGGTTAATCCTGCCGGTTCAGGACAATTTGGCCAAAATTTTACGCCGCGGCGCGCGATTGAGCGTCGCAGGACGGGAAAGGGGAGCCGGGATGATAGCCGATTGGAGTTTGGAAGAGATCGCCTTGCGATTGGC
Source organism: uncultured Paenibacillus sp. (assembly GCF_963515335.1). Taxonomy (NCBI): domain Bacteria; kingdom Bacillati; phylum Bacillota; class Bacilli; order Caryophanales; family Paenibacillaceae; genus Paenibacillus; species uncultured Paenibacillus sp. The sequence continues at coordinate 21,645 of NZ_CAUPYC010000066.1, forward strand.
GTTCGGCTTGTTCGGAAGCGGGCTTGTCGCATGGCTCGCTTACCGCAAATGCTCGTTGTCGGCTTCCGGGGCGTGGTCGGCGGTGCCGATGGGAACGGCATTCGTCACGCTGGGCGGGCCGTTCTGGTTCGGGACGCTGCTGGCTTTTTTCATCTCTTCGTCGTTCTGGTCGAAATGGAAGAAGCGCCATCGCGCCAAAGCCGAGGCCGAGGCGCACTATGTCAAAAGCGGCAGGCGGGACACGGGCCAGGTGTGGGCGAACGGCGGCCTCGGCCTTGCCTTGTGCGCCGCTTACGCGTTATGGCCCGTCCCTGCCCTGCAGCTCGCGTTCGTCGGCGTTATGGCCTCCGTCAATGCCGACACTTGGGCGACCGAGATCGGCGCCCTGAGCCGCACCGCTCCGCGCGCCGTGCTCACC
>NZ_CAUPYC010000067.1:0-20830 GCF_963515335.1 uncultured Paenibacillus sp.
GCCCGCGACCCAACAAATCGTAAAGGCCACCAACGGTCGCCTGAACATCGCCGATCCCCCCCATACACAGCTAATGAGCGGACTCCCAAGTCCTTCTCCCAACGCCCGCACTCGTACCGAGCACCAAAATCACCGCCCTCACCGCTCAAGCCCGCCACATTCTCTCTAAGCTCGGAAAGCCGGCACCCCGAACTTCCCGTTCGATCGCCCGATTGCGTCGAATTAAAGGCACGGCGTGCCGCTAACGTAGGCCAAACGCACAAATGCGCTTCGCTAACGGCACCGCATGCCGCTAGCACCCCGAACCTCCCGCACGATCGCCCGCCTGAGTCGAATTAAAGGCACGGCGTGCCGCTAACGCAGGCCAAACGCACAAATGCGCTTCGCTAACGGCACCGCATGCCGCTAGCACCCCGAACCTCCCGCACGATCGCCCGCCTGAGTCGAATTAAAGGCACGGCGTGCCGCTAACGCAGGCCAAACACACAAATGCGCTCCGCTAACGGCACCGCATGCCGCTAGCACCCCGAACCTCCCGCACGATCGCCACCTTCTCGACCATTCGCCTCATTCTAGCCCCAATTCCCCTATCGGGCGCCGAAATCCCCGCTCTCAACGCCTCGAGCCCGCCAATTCCCCGCTCCCCCACACACGCTAAAACGCAAAGAACCTCTCCGTGCGTCCCATCCGCACGGAGAGGTTCTTCCTCCCGCTTTATTACTATGGCATTGCATATGCTTCCGTTCCGGACTAGGCTTCCGCCGCGGCGAAGGCCTGCCCAGGTGGAACATAGTCCGTCAGCCTCCGAAATGCGATGCCTTTCTGCTGCATCAGCCTGGTCACCTTATCGCTGTCTTTGCGGTACGCCCGGTGATAGACGATCTCGCGGACGCCGCTGTTGGCGAGCATGTTCGCGCAGGTCCAGCAAGGCTGGTCGGTCACATAGACCGACGAGCCCTCGCGGTCGATGCGGTCGGTGAACAGCAGCAGGTTCTGCTCCGCGTGAATCGTGCGGATGCAGCGCTCCTTTTTCACCATCTGCTCCTTCCCGTCGACGATCTCCACCTCGAACTGCTCGGCAATCATACACCCCGCTTCCGAACAATCGGGCACGCCCATCGGCGCGCCGTTGTAGGCGGTGCCGAGCAGCTTTTTTCCCTGAACCAGCACAGCCCCGACATGCCGCCGCGAACAAAGCGAACGGGTCGAGACCATATATGCGATGTCCATGAAATAAGTATCCCAGTCCTTGCGTACCGCCTGCCCGCTTTCCATGTCCCTTACTTCCTTTCTTATGTACGGCGGCCTCGAGACCCGACCGTCTTCTCACTTACTATGCACTATATATGATTGCCGGCTTGCTTTCAACGCCTGGTCCGGAAAAGCTTGACGGCGTGCGAAAACCTTTTGCCCCGCCTGCAATCTCTTCCATTCTCGCACAAAAGCCATCCGTCCGTCTACAACACGCAACATCCCCCGATCACAGTGACCTTCAACGTTACGGAGCCGCCGCGCCGACGGTCACGAGCTTCCGCAGCTTGTCCAGCAGCTTCGGACCGATTCCCTTCACCCGCATCAAATCGTCAACCGACCGGAACGGCCCGTTTCGGTTGCGGTCCTCTACCATCGCTCTTGCCTTCGCCGGTCCGATGCCGGGCAGAAAGTCAAGCTCCTCGGCGGTGGCGCGGTTCAAATCAAGCAGTCCCGGATCCGGTTCGACCGCCGCTTCGGCCCGCATGTCCGTCGACTCCTCCCCCGCTTCGGCGGTCCCTTCGGATCTCTGCTCCGCTTTCGCCGCACCGGCGGCCGCGGGCTCCTCCGCGGCATCATCGGCCGACTCCAACGCGGACTCCAGCCGCTCATTGACGGCCGTCCAGCCATCCGGCACCGCCGGCGCCCGCGAATCGCCGAGAGCATTCCACAACAGAGCCGCGCCGATCACCGTCAATCCCCCGGTCAGCAGCCACCGGTTGACCGCATTGCGCATCATAATCGCATTCTCCTTTCTTGCACGCCCGTTATCGTACAATCCCTTGATGAAAAACCGCGCCCGCGCACCGACATAAGCGGTATGCAAGACGAGCGGCCGCGCATAGGCTGGTTAGAGCAGCGTTATTTTTCGTTTCACATAGGAGGGATACCGGTGAATATCGGTTTTATCGGAACAGGCAGTATGGGCAGTACGCTGGTCGAAGCGTTGGCCGACTCCGGGGCGCTCTCGCCGGAACAAATGATCATTACCAACCGCACATACGCCAAGGCCGAGCGGCTGGCCGCCCGCTATCCCGGTATGCAAGCCGTCCGCTCCAATACGGAGGCAGCCGCCGGCTGCGGCTTGATCTTCCTGTGCATCAAGCCGCTTGAATTCAAAACCGTCATAGACGAAATAAGGGCCAGCTTGCAGCCGGAGCAAGTGATCATTTCGATCACGAGTCCAGTGCTTCTGGCCCATCTTGAGGAATGGCTGCCTTGCAAAGTCGCCAAGGTCATTCCCAGTATTACGAATCGTGTTTGGAGCGGAGCCTCCCTGTGCATCTACGGGACCCGGATCGAGCCGGCAGACATGCACACCATCGAGGATTTGATGTCCCACATCAGCTCGCCGCTCCGCATCGAGGAACGCTACACGCGCGTCGTATCCGATCTGTCGAGCTGCGGCCCGGCGTTCATGGCGTTCTTGCTGCAGCAGTTCATCGAGGCGGCGGCCGACGAAACGGGCATCGACCGCGACAACGCCTCCCGGCTTGCCGCCAACATGCTGCTCGGCACCGGCCTGCTGCTAACCGAGGGCGGCATGACGACGGAGGATCTGCAGCAGCGCGTGGCGGTACCCGGAGGCATCACGGACGCAGCGCTGAAGCTTCTGCGCGTCGAGCTCGACGACGTTTTTCGCCGGGTCATTCGCACGACGCACGCCAAGTTCCAGGAGGATCTCGAGAAAGTGGACCAATCGTTCACCGTAAAAAGGTGACGACGGGCGCCGTCGCTTGCCGTTTGCCCCTGGCGCTTGCCGTTTGCGCCTGTCGACCGTCCGCCTTCCGTTGTAGCCGTTCATCGTCGGCCGTCGCCGCCGATCAATTGGCGACAATGTTGACCAGCTTGCCCTTGACGGCGATGACCTTGCGCACCGTCTTGCCCGCCATCGCTTCCCGGACCTTCTCGCTTTCCTTGGCGAGGCGCTCCATGTCGGCTTCGTCCGTATCGGCGGCGATCGAGATCCGGTCGACAATTTTGCCGTTCACCTGCACGACGATTTCGACCTCTTGATCGACCGTCCATGCTTCTTCATAAACCGGCCAAGGCTCGTAAGTGATGGTTCCGCCCGAGCCTGCCCCGAGCCGGCTCCACAGCTCCTCGGCGATATGCGGCGCCGTCGGGGAGAGCATCTGCAGGAAATCGGCCATCGCTTTGCGCGGGAGTGTCTCGGCCTTGTACGCTTCGTTGACGAAAATCATCAGCTGGCTGATCGCCGTATTGAAACGGAGGTTCTCGTAGTCCTCCGTCACCTTTTTGACGGTACGGTGCCACGTCCGCTTGAACGTGTCGGAGCCGTCGCCGTCCGTAATTTTCACGTTCAGCGAGCCGTCCTCATTGACGAACAACCGCCATACCCGGCCCAGAAAACGGAACGTGCCTTCCACGCCGTTCGTATTCCACGGCTTCGTCGCTTCCAGCGGTCCCATAAACATCTCGTACATGCGCAGCGTGTCCGCGCCGTATACGCCGACGATCTCGTCGGGATTGATGACGTTGCCGCGGGATTTGCTCATTTTCTCGTTGTTGGTGCCGAGGATCATCCCCTGGTTGACCAGCTTGTGGAACGGCTCCTTCGTCGCGACGACGCCCAGGTCGTACAGCACCTTGTGCCAGAAGCGGGCGTACAGCAGGTGAAGCACCGCATGCTCGGCGCCGCCGATGTACAGATCGACAGGCAGCCATTCCTTCTGCTTCTCCGGCGAACAGATTTCCTTGTCGTTATGCGGATCGATGAAGCGCAGATAGTACCAGCAGCTGCCCGCCCATTGCGGCATCGTATTCGTCTCGCGGCGGGCTTTCATCCCCGTCTCGGGATCGACCGTGTTCACCCAGTCCGTTGCGTTGGCAAGCGGCGACTCCCCCGTCCCGGAGGGCCTGAACTCGTCGACCTCCGGCAGCAGCAGCGGCAGCTCCGATTCCGGTACCGGCTTCATTGTACCGTCTTCGAGATGAAGGATCGGTATCGGCTCGCCCCAATAACGCTGGCGGCTGAACAGCCAGTCGCGCAGACGGTAGGTGACCTTGCCTTGGCCCTTGCCTTCCCGCTCGAGCCATTCGATCATGCGGGCGATGGCTTCCTGGTTGTTCAGGCCGTCGATCGGGCCCGAGTTGACGTGCGGACCGTCCCCGGCATACGCCTCCTTGGACAAGTCTCCGCCCTTCACGACTTCCACGATCGGCAAGTCGAATTGCTTGGCAAATTCCCAGTCCCGCTGATCGTGTCCCGGAACCGCCATAATCGCGCCCGTCCCGTAGCCGGCCAGTACATAATCGGCGATCCATATCGGCACCTTGGCTCCGTTCACCGGGTTGACCGCATAGGCGCCTGTGAACACGCCCGTTTTATCCTTCGCCAGGTCGGTCCGCTCCAGATCGCTCTTGCGCGCGGCCGTTTCCCGATAGGCTTCAACCGCGGACCGCCGGACGTCGGTCGTGATGCGCTCCACGAGTTCGTGCTCCGGCGCCAGTACGCAGTAGGTCGCGCCGAACAGCGTGTCGGGCCGTGTCGTGAAAACGACGAGCGATGCGTCGGGTACGCCGTCGATCGCGAACGTCACTTCCGCGCCCTTCGATTTGCCGATCCAGTTGCGCTGCATATCCTTGATGCTCTCCGACCAATCGAGCTCCTCCAGATCCTCGAGCAGGCGCTCGGCGTATTCGGTAATTTTCAGCACCCATTGGCGCATCGGCCTGCGGACGACGGGATGGCCGCCGCGCTCGCTTTTGCCGTCGATCACCTCTTCGTTGGCCAGCACCGTTCCGAGCGCCTCGCACCAGTTGACCGGCACCTCCGCGACGTAGGCGAGCCCCTTTTTATACAATTGAATGAAAATCCATTGCGTCCACTTGTAGTAATCGGGATCGGTCGTGCTGATTTCGCGGTCCCAATCGTACGAGAAGCCGAGCGACTTGATTTGCCTGCGGAAGTTGTCGATGTTGAGGATCGTGAACTCCCGCGGGTGCTCCCCGGTGTTGAGCGCATGCTGCTCCGCCGGAAGGCCGAACGCGTCCCAGCCCATCGGATGGAGAACGTTGAATCCCTGCATTCTTTTGTATCGGGACACGATGTCCGTCGCCGTATAACCTTCCGGATGTCCCACATGCAGCCCGGCGCCGGACGGATACGGGAACATGTCGAGCGCATAAAATTTCGGCTTGCCCTTCTCCTCGGTCGTTTTGAACGTTTTATGCTCGTCCCAGTATTTCTGCCATTTCGGCTCGATGACGAGCGGGTTGTAGCCCTGCTGATTCTGCTCCTGACTCATCGCTTTAAATGCCTCCTTGTTTCCTTGCGTGAGTTATCCCCAAAAGTGACGCAGTCCTCCGGCGTTGATTCCGATTACTTTTGGGGTCCCCGAAAATTTTGTTGCAACAAAAAACCCCCCGCCCCCAGCACATGGCTAGGGACGAGAGGCGCAGCTCCCGTGGTACCACCCTAGTTAGCGGCAGGCATGCTTTGCCTCCGCTCACTCTTGACGCCCGTAACGCGGGCCAAACGGCAGGACTAACCGCGCTTGCTTGGCGGCTCATACCTGCGGCTCCGAGGCGAGTTCATTCCCTGCCGCGCTTCGGCTCGCACCATCCGCCGACTCTCTGCTTTTCGCGCATCGGAACTACTGCTCCTCTTCACTGCCTGCTTACTGTTGAAAAATGTTATTTCGATTATAGGGGATAGCACGGGAGGAAGTCAATCGGAAAAAATGCGGCTCTGTCTGTAAAGGCGCGGCTCCTGCTGCCGGTCGACAGATCCGGCTTGCAACACGATAAATCCGACTTGCGGCCGTATCCCGGACCACTCCGTCCCGTTCTACTTCACCGCCACAAAAAACAGCCGCTCCGACTGCTCGATCGGTGCTTTCCATTCAAAATCGGCGTAAACCTCCACCTTGGAAAAGCCCGCACGCTGCAGGGCGCCGCGAATCCACGCCTGCTCGTATGCGCGCTGCTGGTGCACCTCCTCGAATCGGACGTAACGCGCGTCGCGCTCCGTACCCTCCCGTGCAAATATCGTCAGGTGATGCTCGATCTCATGTCGCTGCGGATCGAAATCACAAGTCCAGATGTACGCCACATCCCGGTCATCGAGCGTGAACGGCTGCTCTTCCGCGTAACGGTGCAGCTGTCTCGGCGCATGCACGTCGAACAGGAAGACGCCGCCGGGCTTCAAGCCCGCGAACGTCGAGCGGAAAGCCGCCTCCACGTCCGCTTCCTCAAGCAGATAATTAAGGCAGTCGCAGAAGGATACGACCGCATCCGCCTGCTCCGGCAGCCCCCAATCGCGCATATCCTGCTGCAGCCAGCGGATCGAGCCTTCACCCGAGCGGATCGCCTGCTGCGGCGTATCCTCCCACTTGGCTCGCGCCACCGTCAGCATGTCCGCTGACAGATCGATGCCGAACACGCGAAAGCCCGAGCGCGCGAGCGGAATGGTCACGCTGCCGGTGCCGCAGCCGAGGTCGACGACCGTGCCCGGCATGCCGTACCGCTCCCAGCATTGCCGCGCGAAGCGCAGCCATTCCCCGTAGGGCATATCCTCCATCAGCCTGTCGTATACCGACGCAAATTGCCTGTATGCTTTCATAAAGCCTCCAAACTACTCCCCCAAAAGCATTGTAAAGCTCAATAGCTTGTTCCGATGACCGGACCGCAACGACTGGTCCGCTCGCATCAACAGCTGCCGCTTAAGTGGTCGTTCAAGTTCAATTTTCTGGCCAAAATAAGTTTCGTCACCCACTGGCCGGCAACGCCTATAACCAATTAGTCTGTCTTTCTCCAAAAAAGGCCGGCCGCGGTCGCCCGCGAACCGGCCTAGCTTCCGTCTCCCGAATCGGGGCGGCTGCCCCCGCCGGCAAGGTGGGTCCAGCTCCCCTTCTGCACGACCAATCCGTCGCGCATCAGCTTGCCGAGCGCGCGCTTGAACGCCGACTTGCTGATTCCGAACTTCTGCTTGATAATGTCGGCCGGCGTTTCATCCGAGTAAGGCATCGCTCCGTTCGGCCGCTCCCGCAGAAAATCGAGCACCCGGTAGGCATCCTCCACCCGGCCGACCTCCTTGCGCTCATACATCGACAGGTTGACGCGCCCGTCTTCCCGGATGAACGTGACTCGGGCTTCGACCCGCTCGCCAAGGCGCAGCGTCCGCGAGCGTTCCGCCGCCGGAATCATGCCGTAGACGCCGAAGCCGGTGACGCCGCCGTCCAGCAATACGAATGAGCCCATCTTGAGCGTTTTCGTTACCCATCCCGACACGCGGTTATTGTGCCAGGCCGCGGGCGCGGAGAATACGAGCGGGGCAAGATCGTCCTCCGTCCCAAGCTTGGCCACCAACCGGCCGATCTTGTCGTGCGCCATCCGCACGAACACCTCGTCGCCCACACGCGGCCGGAATTCACGCTCTTCCGGCAGCTCGGCGTTCGGCAGCAGCAGCTGGCGGCCCAGCCCCATCTCGAGAAAGCAGCCCATGCGCGGATGGATGTCCGCCACCTGAAGACGCGCGAGCCCGCCGAGCGTCAACGCCGGCCGTCGCATCGTCGCAGCCAGCCGATCCTCCGTGTCATAGAAGAGGAACGCTTCAACCTCATCGCCCGGCTCGGGGCGCTCCCCGATGATCTCGCTGTAATGCAGCAGCACGTCCTGCGTGCCGTCGGTCAGGAAAAAACCGTTCGGCGGCACCTCGCGCGCCGTTTGCAGCTTGACGATCGTTCCCGCTGCCAAGCTCATGCGAATTCCACGACCTTCGCGTCGGACCACAGACGCTCCAGGCTGTAATAATCCCGTTCATCGCGGTGAAAAACGTGGACGACCACATCGCCCAGGTCGACCAGCACCCAGCGCGCCGCATCCGTTCCCTCGATCCCCCGCACGCGCGCACCTTGCTCCTCGGCGCGTTTCTTGATCTCGCCGGTGATCGCCAGCACCTGCGTGTCGGAGTTGCCGTGGCAAATGACGAAATAGTCGGCCACAAGGGAAATGTTGGCCAGGTTAAGCGCCACGATGCGTAGCGCCTTTTTCTCCTCGGCCGCTTCCACTACGGTTTGCACCAGTTTCTCCGGTTGTATCGCCATCAGTCTGCCTCCCTATTAAGACGTACGATCAGATCGTTGCGCGCCGCCACCGTGAGCGGATAAATCCGCTTGCCCTTCTCGAGCAGAAAGGCGATCGTCGAATCGAATCCGGCGAGCAGCGCGCGTTCAAGACTATGCTCTGCTAATTCCCGAATCTTATCCACTCCGGGAAATTGGCGGCCGGGCTCCATGTAATCGGCCAAACAAACCACCTTGTCGAGCAGAGACATATTCTCCCGGCCGGAGGTATGAAACCGGATCGCGCTCAACACTTCCCCGTCCGTGACTCCGTAATCGCGCGCGGCGACCAAAGCGCCCACCGGCGCGTGCCAGAGCTCCTTGTCGTAATCGAGCAAGTCGTCCGCCAGCTCCAGTCCCTCGCCCCGCAATACTTCTTCCATTCTGTCGACCGGCCAGTATTTCGCCACGTCGTGCAGAATGGCGGCCAGATCCGCCTTGACCGGATCGGCGCCGAACCGGCGCGCCAGTTCGACCGAGGTTTGCGCGACGCCCAGCGTATGGCTCCAGCGCTTTTCCGGCATTTGCGCGCGCACCGCCTCGATAATCGCCTCACGCTTCATACAAATGGTTCCTTATAATAAAAGAATACACTTTATCCGGCACCAGAAAACGGATCGAGCGCCCGGCAGTCCGGCGGCCGCGTATGTCGGTGGACGAAATGTCGAGCTGGGGCATCCGCACGATCCGCAGCTTATCGCTTATAAAAGACGGCAGCGACGCGGTATCGACCGAATGCCCCGGCCGCTCCAGCCCGATGAAAGACACGAGCTCTGCCAGCTGTTCCACCCGGTGCCAGCCGTTCAAATCGTACAGCCGGTCGGCGCCCACGATGTAAGTAAACGCCCGGCCGGGATATAATTCCTGAAGCTCCTTGACCGTATCGATCGAATAGGAGACGCCTCCCCGCTCCAGCTCGATGTCCATCGCACGAAAATAGGGCTGAAAATCAACGGCGCGGTAAACCATCTCCAGACGCTGCTCGCCGCTTGCCGACGGCTCTCTATTCTTCAGCGGGGGCACAGCGGAAGGAATGAACCACACCTCGTCCAACCCCGCGGCTTCCCTTGCCGTCTCCGCGGCAACCATATGTCCGATATGAATCGGATCGAACGTGCCGCCCATTATGCCGACCTGAATCATAGCTTGCAACTTCTCCTCCCGCCATGACTGCGCCTTAAGGCAGCTCGATGGTTTTGTAATCCTTCGATTCCTTGTACAGCACGATCGTTTTGCCGATGACCTGGACAAGCTCGGCGCCCGCGTTCGCCGCAAGCTCCTCGCCGATCTTCTTCGGATCGTCCGCGTTATTGTTCAGAACGGACACTTTGATCAGCTCCCGCTTTTCCAGCACATCTTCGATATGGCGGACGAGATGATCGTTCGTGCCGCCTTTGCCCACCTGAAATACCGGCGTCAAATGATGGGCGAGCGAACGCAAATGCCGTTTCTGTTTTCCCGTCAACATCGTGCTCCTATTCCTTCTTTCGTTAAGTAATCGCCTGCGATGTATAACCCAGCGCCTCGAGCACCGTCTCCCGCATGGCGGGGACGGGCGCGGGCTTGCCTGTCCAATACTCGAAGGCGTACGCGCCTTGATAGATAAACATCCCGAGACCGCCGTGGACGCGGCGTCCGGCCGCTTCGGCTTCCCGCAGAAACCGTGTCTTCAACGGGTTGTAAATAATCTCGCTCGCCACCGCCTCCGTCTTAAGCCAGCTCACGTTGATGTCCATCGGCAGCCCTTCGGTCTGCGGAGACATGCCGATCGATGTCGTATTAATGACGACATCCGCCTGGCGGCAAGCCATCTCCAGGCCGAATGCGCCGACGGCGCGCACGTCCTTGAGGCCGGTATGGCCCGATACCGATGCGGCCAGCTCTTCCGCCCGGTCGATCGTGCGGTTGACGATCGTGATGGTAGCCGGCCGTTCCGCCGCGAGCGCGTAGACGATCCCGCGGGCGGCGCCGCCCGCGCCGAGCAGCACGATCCGCTTGCCGGCCAAATCGGCGGCCGCCTCTTCCTTGAGCGAACGGACATAACCGATGCCGTCCGTATTATAGCCGATTAACCGGCCGTTATCGTTCACGATCGTATTGACGGCGCCGAGCGCCCGCGCGCTGGCGTCGATTTCATCCAGATGGCTCATGATCTCCACCTTGTGGGGAATCGTAACGTTGACACCGCGTATCCCCATCGCACGCACGCCCTGAATAAAAGCCCCCAGCCTGTCTCCGGTTATGTGAAACGCGGTGTAGATGCCGTTCTCGCCCGTTTCGCGGAACGCCCGGTTCAACATCAGCGGCGATTTGGAATGGTGGATCGGGTCGCCGATCACGCAATACAACACCGTGCGGCTGTCCACCGCGTTTCCTGCCTTCAGTCCGTTTGCCTCTGCTCCCATCCGATTCTCTCCTCTCCGGCACGGTTCGTCAGATCAGCGCTTCACGCACCAGCACTTTCACGCCCTTCGGCGCGTATACGTCCGTATGGGCTCCCGAGGCGCCGTTGGCGTGAATCCAGCCGAGCCCCGATATGTACACATCGCTGTTTCCGCCCGGTGGAATGCGCAGCGTATGCCGGGTCCAGGCCGGAATTTCATCCAGCTCCGCCTTCGTCGGCGGGGAGAGCAAATCGCCTTTGTGTTTGGCATACAGCTCATCGGCCCGTTCCAGCTTGGTCCGGTGCACCTTCATGCCCGGCGCGACATAAAGCGTAAACGACTGGGGAGCGCCTTCCGCAAAATCAAACCGGGCCAAGCCGCCGAAAAACAGCGACTGTCCCTCTTCCAATTGATAAACAAGCGGCTTCAACGGCTTCTCCGGCAGCAAGGCATGCAGGACGCTTCGCGGTACGAGCTCGGTCATCCTGGAAGCGTACACGATGCCGGGCGTGTCGATGATCGCCTTGCCGTCGTCGAGCGGAATCCGTACGGCATCCAGCGTCGTTCCGGGATACCGGGATACCGTAAGCTCGCGGTCCAGGTCGCTGTAATCACGGATCAGACGATTGATAAGCGTCGATTTCCCGACATTGGTCGCTCCGACGACATAGACGTCGCGTCCTTCCCGGTATGTCCGGATCGCATCGATGACGCGGTCGAAGCCCGTGTTGCGCATGGCGCTGCACAGGACAACATCGACGGTGCGCAGTCCCTGCGCTTTCGCTTGCTTCTGCACCCAATTGCGGAGCCGGTTCAGGTTGGTCGATTTCGGCAGCAGGTCCGTCTTGTTGACGACCAGCAGCACCGGATTGCCCCCCACGAACCGCTGCAGGCCGGAGATCAGGCTGCCTTCAAAGTCGAACAGGTCGACGATGTGGACGACGAGGCTCTCGGTCGCGCCGATCCCCGACAGCAGCTTGACGAATTCATTCTGGTCGACCGCCACGGAGGACGCGTCGTTATAGTTCCTGATACGGAAGCAGCGTTGGCAAACAGCCGGCTGCCTCGAAGCCGCCGATTGCGGCACAAAGCCCGGCTTGTCCGCCGTTTCGCTCTGAAGCGCTATGCCGCAGCCGGCACAGTCGCCGAGCCCTGATGTCGAATAGTCGTGCGTCACCGATGATCCTCCTCGGGCCATAATCCTTTTTTGCGAAGCTGCGCCAGCGCGAACCGTTCAATCATCCGATTGACGCGCGTCATGACGCCTTCGTCGGCCGGCGCAATCGGCACAACGAGAATCGTATACAGCCCCATTCGCTTGCCTCCGAGCACATCCGTCAGCATCTGGTCGCCGATGACGACCGTCCGGTCCGCAGGCAGCCCGAGCACCTCAAGCGCTTTGCGGAACGCTCTGCTTGCCGGCTTGCGCGCCGCATGAATGAACGGAATGCCGATCGGCTTGGCGAAAGCGGACACCCGGGTCATGTTGTTGTTCGAGACGATGACGACCTCGAAGCCGAAGTCGCGGACGCGGTCCAGCCAAGCGACAAGCTCGGGCGTGGCGATCGGATCGCGCGCACCGACAAGCGTGTTGTCGAGGTCTGTAATGATGCCTCGGACTCCACGGGACTTAAGCTCGTCCAGGTCGATCTCATATATCGATTGCACCGCCAAATGCGGAATAAGCCGTTTGAACATGGTTGAACTCCTTGGCGGCTTTCCGTTCGGATGCGCTTAACCTTTAACCCGAAGCCGAAAAGCGCGTTATTTCTTTCCATTATACGAAAAACTATACCATAACCGGGGATTTCCATGCAAAGAAGCGGGGGCCTGAGCCCTCCGCTTCCCGGTGAGCGGGATCGGCTACAGCCGTTCCCGTATCGTCTTGATTTTATCGGCAAGCCTCTCCGCCTCATCGGGGGAAGCTTGCGCCGAACTGTACTTGGCCCGCTCGAAGACGTTCAGCACCTGGATGAAATCTTCCCGCAGCGAGCGGCGGACATCCGCCCAGCGGTGGACCGATTCGCGGAGCGTCTCATGCTCGAACCGCTCCAGCCCCCGCTTCCTGCAATACCGGATCAGCTTCTCCGTTTCCAGAACGATAAGCTGGTTGCCGCTCAGTGTGCCGAAACGCAGCTTATGCCATATTCCGGCCGCCGCATTCCGTGTAAAGTAAGCGGCTATCGCCAGCAGCGCGACAAGCGTCCCGATGCTCCAGCCGAGCGGAATCGAGAAAACGTCCTTTTCCGCCGCTGCGGGCGCCGGCTCCGCGGCTTCCGGAGCCTGCTCAGGCACGGCGGCGGGCGCTTCTTCAGGCGCGCTGTACGGATAAGAGAAGCCCGCCGTCGGCTCGAACGGCATCCAGCCGTAACCGTCGAAGTAAACCTCCACCCAGGAGTGGGCGTCGGCATTGCGCACCGTATACGTGCCGCCCCCGTTCGGGTCGACGGCCCCTTGCGGCATCCCGCCGCCGTTAAAGGTATCGAGGGGAAGAATACCGGGCGCAAAGCCCTTCACCCAACGCGTCGGAATGCCGGATGCGCGCGTCAGCACCGCCATTGCGGTGGAGTAGTAATCGCAGTACCCTTCCTTGATTTCGAACAGAAAGGAATCGACGAAATCCACGCTCTTTTTCTTGCTCAGATCGGGCGTATTCGTGTACGGAAAGTTCTGCTGCAAATAGGTTTCTATCGCTTTGACCTTATCGTATTCCGTCGTTTGCCCGCTCGTCAGTTTCTTAGCCAGCTCCCTTACACGCGGTGTAACGCTATCGGGCAGCTGCGTATAGGCCGCCAGCAAAGCTTCGTCCGTGACGGGCTTCGACTGCCGCAGCTTCGCTTCGTCCAGCACCGGCACTTCCGACACGACCGAATAGACTTCCGGATAAGGCGTGCGTCCCGACCGCGGCCAACGCAGCTCACCTGATTCCTGCAGCCAGGCGAGCGAGGGCGGAACGCTGGATCCATTGTCCGCTTCGGCTGCGCCGATCGCCCTGACCGAGCGGATGGTGGCCGCGCCGAACAGAACGGGATACGGATCCTTCCGGATCATCGTGAACGTCTGCCGCACTTCCTCCGTCTCAACGTCAATGTCATCCAGCACGGAAGGCAGAGCCATTTCGGGAGCGATACCCGATATTGCCTGCTCCCTCCGCTCGGCGGCGCTTTCGTCCCAGCCCGTTCCGGTATATACCGACTTTGTCTCCCCGCGCCAATAGCTTCGGCGGTTGGTGGATACGGTCATCACCTCGGAATAATCGAACTGGAAGCCGCCGCCAAGCTGGCCGTCATCGCGGCTGTAGCCCGATCGGCTGTCGCGCGCCGGCTGCCCGGCGGACGCGCTTTCCAGCTTGTCGCCGACGAAGGAAGGTACGGATTGTCCGCGCGATTCCATCCAGATTGTATAAGGATCCTTGAGAATCGGCCGAATATTCGGCACGAACAGGCCGGACGCCATCACAACCGCGAGGACGAGCACGACCGGGAAGGCGAAGCTGACCGGATATTGAAGCATATGGCTCCACGTCTCCGGGTGCTTTTGCTGGAACCGGTGAAAATGCTCGGCCGCCAGCCAGGCAAGCGCAACGAATACGCTCCACGCCACCTCGTCCCAAAAATAAATTTCGGTGAACGAATCGAGGATGCTCAGTGAGAACACGCTTGCCCCGGCCAAGAAAATGACCTGATACCTTGTCCGGCAGAAATACCCGGCAAACAAGTACAGCAGCAGCACCGGAAACGAGATCCAGATATACGGATCCAAAGGAGAAACGAGCGCTGCGAACCAATCCCCCCAAGGCTGCAGAGGGCGAAGCTTGTCGGGCGTGTCCACCCAGACAAAGCCGCTCTGCCTGATCGTGATGGCCAATGTGGCGAGACCATGCAGCGCCAGCCGAATCCATCGAGGTCCAGGAACGAGCCACTCGATCGCCACGCCGGCGATCAGCAGGCCGTGCACGATCGCAAAAGTCTGTGGCCACCAGTAATTTTCCAGGGAATCGAACCATTGCCACAGCAATACAGCGGAGAACAGAAAGGCGAGCTTGCCGTACCAGTTCGAGGCCAGGTACTTAAGCGGCCTGCTGCCGCGATTGTCACCCATCAGCTCGCGCCTCCTTCCAGAACGCCCGGCAGGTCCTGCAAACGGCCCACATTGTAAGTTTGCCAACCCCGGGCGCGCAGCTGCTTGTGCCAACCGCCGTCCGGGACTGCTCCGTCTCCTGCCGGCAAATGAATAAGCGAAGGCGTCATGCCCTTTCTCTCAAGCCATTGCATGGCGCTTGCGACCTCCTCGCCGACATGCGGCGTCACCAGAACGACGAACGAGCCCGGAGCAAGCAGGACGGACGCCTGCCGCAGCGACCGGTACAAGCCGGCCGAACCGTCGGCGGCCACGTCGACCAGATGATTCAGCACCAGCTTGCGCTGTTCCGCGGTCGCCCGCGGTTGAAACCCGTCAGCCGTCGCGCCTACAGACACGAGCCCCATCGCCGTTTCCCGGCGAAGTCCGTGCTCGAGCAGCGAAGCCGTTACCGATACCGCGAGCTCGAACTGATCCGGCTTGGCGTAAGCCGAGCCGCACCGGTCCAACACGACGACCGTGCGGGGAACGGATTCCCGTTCGAATTCCTTGGACTTCCATTCGCCGGTTTTGGCCGTGGCGTTCCAATGGACGCGGGACAGCCTGTCGCCGTTCAAATACTCCCTCACCCCGTTAATCTGCGTCGTTTCCTTCGCGGCACGGGCGGATGCCGCATGCGAATAAGGGCCCTTCAAGCCGCGCTGCAGCTCGCTCCACGCGCGAATCGGGACCGTCTGCGGAAGCACGGTGAAGGACGACGGGGAATCGAAGCGTCCGGTATGCTCGAACAGTCCGAATATATCTCTTGTCACGCACTCGGTTTCCAGGTAGGTGTAGCGTCCCCGTTGAAGCGGGGGTGTCGAATATTCGACACGCCCTTGCCTTCGGATGTCCGGAATAAACGACACCTCGAACTGCATGCTTTGTGCTCCCCGCCGTTCAAGCCGATCGTGCACAAGCACATAGGGGAGAGGCCAGAACCCGGGGATTTTCAGATCGATCTTGACATCCAGACGGGAACCGGCAGCGAGAACGCCGTCGTTTGCTCCGCCGGTGCCGGACAGCTGCCTCGTCCCTTTTACGAAGCCGATTCCGCTCCACTTGCCCATTACCAGATACACGATGAGAACGTTCAAAATAACGAACAGCATGAAGGACGTTTTACCGCCCTGGAACAGCAGAAAAAGCGAGCAGCTGATGTATACGAAACCCGTCAGCCGCCAACGAAGCTGCATGACTCTGGCTGTATTCATCCTCAACGCTCCAACCGGACCGGAACCGAGATTTCCCGAACCAGCCTGTCCACGACTTCCTCGGAAGTGATCCCGTTCATACGGGCGTCCGTATGAAGCAGGATGCGGTGGGCAAGCACATGACCCGCCAGCAGCTTGATATCATCCGGAATGACGTAATCGCGCTCATTGAGATAGGCATGGGCTTTCGCCGCGGCCATCAGGGAGATGGAAGCGCGCGGGCTGGCCCCGAGCTGTACGCTTTGATGCTCGCGGGTCGCACGAATGATGCGGACCAAATAATCGCCGACCGCGTCGTCGACGTGAACCGCCCGGACCTGTTCCTGGATGCGCGCGATATCGGCGATTTCCGCGACTTGCTCCACGCTCGCATAGGCCTGGTCGGCGCGGCTGTTCAGCACCATCCGTTTCTCGGTCGCACCGTCCGGATAGCCGAGCGTCAGCTTCATCATGAAACGGTCAAGCTGCGCCTCCGGAAGCAGGTAGGTGCCCTCGAATTCGATCGGGTTCTGTGTCGCGAACAGGATGAAAGGCTTCGGCAGCGGATGGGAGATCCCGTCCACCGTCACATGCCGCTCTTCCATCGCTTCGAGCAGCGCGGACTGCGTCTTTGTCGTCGCTCTATTAATCTCGTCGGCCAGCAAAATATTGGCCATAATCGGGCCGGGACGAAAAATAAAAGCTTCTTCCTTGGGGTGATAGATGGAAACGCCGGTTATATCGGTAGGCAACAAGTCGGGGTTGCACTGGATGCGTCGAAATTGCCCGCCGACCGCTTTGGCGAGCCCTTTGACGAGCTGTGTCTTGCCTGTGCCGGGTACGTCTTCGAGCAATACGTGCCCGCCGGCGAGCAGCGCGGCGAGGAGCCGCTCGATTTCGTCCGATTTCCCGAGAATGCAGCTTTCAAGATTTCGTCGAATCGCGCCTATCATCTGCATATCGTTGATGCGTATTTCCATTGCTCAAAACCTCCCGGTCGTAGAAGTGTCATGACGCTGGTCCGGCACCGGTCGGAATACCTCCGGACAAACGGCAATACACTTCCATTTTACAGGAAGGCCGGAGACGTGTACAATTGTCTATCCGCTAAAAAAAATTGGAGGATCGCACAGCGATCCTCCAGGCCTGAAAATCTATGGCGCCAGCACGGCGAACAGCAGCACGACAAGCAGCACAAAAAGCACAAGGATGAACATAAGCGGTTTATCCATGTCGGAACTCCTTTCACAGAGGCGACTGCTTATATCGTATGCCTCCGCTCCGAAATCGTTCCGACCTTCCCCTATCCGTCCGGCGGCAAAAATTCCCCGTTTTATTTCAGTCGCATGAAGTCGGTTTGCACGACAGAAGGCGATGTCCGGGAAGGCTTATTGAAATTCAATCGACGTCAGCCGAATACGACGCGGTCGTCGGCCATTTTGTGGCCGCTGATTTGCTCAAACTCGCGAAGCAGCTGCTCGACGGTCAGCTCTTTCTTTCTTTGCTCATTCACGTCGAGGATGATCCGGCCCTTGTCCATCATAATCAGGCGGCTGCCGAGACGGATGGCCTGCTCCATATTGTGGGTCACCATCAACGTCGTCAGCTTCATCTCCCGCACGATGCTTTCGGTCAAGCGCGTAATCAATTCCGCCCTCGCCGGGTCGAGTGCCGCGGTATGCTCGTCGAGCAGCAGAATCTGCGGCTTCGTAAAGGTGGCCATCAGCAGGCTTAGCGCCTGGCGCTCGCCGCCCGACAGCTGGCCCACCTTGGCCCTCGGACGATTCTCAAGACCCAGGCCCAGCCGTCTTAGCTGCTCCTGAAACAAAGCTCGTCTGGCACGCGTAACGCCGAAGCCCAAACCCCGGAATTTGCCCCGTGAATAGGCCATGGCCAGATTTTCTTCAATCGTCATGTTTGGGGCTGTTCCGGCCATCGGGTCCTGAAAGACACGCCCTACCCAACGGCTGCGGCGGTACTCGGGAAGCTGATGAACGGCGTCTCCGTCTATGCGCACCTCGCCGGCGTCCGGCGTCATCACGCCTGAAATCACGTTCATCAGCGTAGACTTGCCCGCTCCGTTGCTCCCGATAACCGTAACGAAGTCGCCGGGCTGCAGCGTAAGGTTGATATCGATCAAAGCGATTTTTTCATCCGCCGTACCCGGAAAAAACAATTTGGAAACCCGATTCAGCTCAAGCATGCTTGCCACCTCCCGCCGGCTGCTGCGGAGTCCGCGCCGCAAGCTGGGCGGTACGTCTCTTCGCCAGTTGTTTTTGTCTCCATGAACGCTGGGCGGAAGGGATAACGAGCGCCAGAATAACGATCGCGGCGGTTATGACCTTCAAATCCGAAGCTTCGAACCACTCGGCCCGCAGCGCAAGCGCCACGACGATCCGGTACACCACCGCTCCGGCCACTGCCGCCAGGGTAGCCCAAAATACGGTGCGGGCACCGAGAACCGCCTCCCCGATAATGACGGAAGCGAGACCGATGACGATCATCCCGATGCCGCTTGAGATGTCCGCAAAGTTCTGGTACTGCGTAATCAACGCGCCCGACAAAGCGACAAGCCCGTTCGACAGGCTGACCCCGACGATTTTGGTCGTATCCGTGTGGACGCCGAAGCTCCGGATCATCCGCGCGTTGTCGCCAGTGGCGCGCAAAGCCAAGCCAAGATCGGTCCGCAGAAAAGCATCCAGCATCAGCTTGATCAAAATGACGCCTGCCGCGATAAGGCCGATCCGCAGCCAATCGGACGGAATATCGAAAAACGGTACGTCGAAGCCCCGAAGCGACAGGTTCGGTTTGCCCATGATCCGCAAATTGATGGAATACAGGGCGATCATCATCAGGATGCCGGAGAGCAGCCCGTTAATTTTTCCTTTCGTATGCAGCAATCCCGTGCATACGCCCGCGGCAAGCCCGCCGCCGAACGCCGCAAAACCCGCAAGCCACGGGGAATAACCCCCGGTGATGATCACGGCGGCAATCGCACCGCCTGTAACAAAGCTGCCGTCCACGGTCAGATCGGGAAAATCGAGTATACGATACGTAATGTATACGCCAAGAGCCATGATGGCATACAGCAGCCCAAGCTCAACCGATCCGACAATCGCATTAAACATATGAATAAACCTCCCAAATAATCCCCCGAAAATGATAAAACCCTCAATCGAGGTCTCTCGATGATGACGACCGCTTTTACAGACAGGTTTTATCGCGGGAAAAAAGCTGTTTTCGGAAACCCGAAAACTTAGACTTTGTTGTGCTGTTAAAAAGGGGTGAACGAAAGGCCGTTCACCCCCTGCAAGAAGCGATTAAGGCTGGATCAGGTTTTGTTCCTGGTCGACAACCTCTTTTTTCATTGCGTCCGTCACTTCAATGCCCATTGCCTGCGCTGCCTTCAAATTCAAAATGAAATCCAGCTTATCGGGGAAGGTGATTTTCATGTCGCCCGGATTTGCGCCGTTCTTCAAGATTTCAACCGCCATCTGGCCGACTTGATAGCCGTGGTCATAATACTTGAATCCGACCGTTGCGAAGGCGCCCTGCTCTACTGTATCGCGGTCGCTGGAGAACAGCGGAAGCTTCTCCTCATTGGCGATTTCGATCAGGGTGTCGATCGCGCTTACCACCATGTTATCAAGCGTGATGTATAAGGCATCCACACGGCCGACCAGCGACTCGGCCGCCTGCTGAACTTCCGAGGTATTAGTAACGGCGGCCCTGACCAGTTCAATGCCGTTCGCTTTAAGCGCTTCTTCGGCTTTGTCGGCCATCACGACGGCATTGGGCTCCCCTTCATTGATGACCAAGCCGACCGATTTGACCTTCGGGAAGTTCGCCGCGATGAAATCCATCAGCCTGACGATCGCCTCCGGATTCGTATCCGAAGCGCCGGAAATATTGGCGCCCGGCTTGTCCAGATTCGTGACGAGCTTGGCTCCCAGAGGATCGGTAACCGCCGCGAACAGCGTCGGCGTTTCCTGCTCCTGCTCGGCTACCGCCATCGCGGAAGGCGTCGCAATCGCCAGAATCAGATCGTTGTCGGCGTCCGCCAGCTTCTGCGCGATGGACAGGTTGTTCGTAGGATCGCCCTGCGCATTGTTAAAATCGACTTTCAGATTCTTGCCTTCTTCGATCCCGGCATCCTTCAGAGCGGCCAAAAAGCCTTCGCGCGTCGCGTCAAGCGAGGGATGCTCCGCAATCTGGGATATTCCGATCTTGTATTGCTTTTGCTCCGTGTTGCCGGAGTTTCCGGCCCCGCTTTCGGTGTCAGTGTTGCCGGAGGCATTTCCGTTGCCAGCCGCGTCGCCGGAACCGGTATTGCCTTTGCCCGCGCCGCATCCCGCGATGACCAGCACGGCGGTAAGCACAAGCGCCAACCAAGTGAATTTTTTCAAGTTTAACTGCTCCTCTCAAGTGGACGCAACCGGCAGCCGTTTAACGCTTTTATCCGTTAAAGCAACAAGTAGCAATGCCGCGCCGTATGTTTTACATATACTATATACTATATATTAATTTGGGTTAATAATCTCGTCAAATAGATTAATATGTAAAGACGTCCGTTCCCTCACGACGGGGCGGCCCTTTCCCATTCTCGCCGCAAGGCGGGCTCCATGCGAAATACATGTCTGGAACGCGAACGTCGAACATGTGGGAGCATGCAAAAAAGAGACTCCTTTGGTTCCAGCGAAAGGAGTCTCTTTGTATAAACCCGTATGGGCGTTTGCACATTGAAAACCGGATGCGAATGTAAAGTTAGCTGGTTTATGTTCTTACTCCCCTTGTA
>NZ_CAUPYC010000068.1:0-20710 GCF_963515335.1 uncultured Paenibacillus sp.
AAAGGAGGCAAAATATGGTGAGGTTCATGCGTCAGCTGCGGTATCAGCTCTTTTTGCTTCCGGTTCTGCTCGTTTATACCGTGTTTTCGATCTATCCGCTGCTGAAATCGGTCGTGTTAAGCTTCACCGATTTTGACGGGTACGTCCGGACGTATGATTTTGTGGGGCTTAAAAATTACAGCCGCATATTCGTCGACGATGCGATCTTGTCGGGATTGACTTTTACGCTCATTTTCGCATTTGCCAGCACGCTCTTGATTACGGTATTGGCGATACCGCTCGCCATTTTGCTGGATCAAAATTTCTGGACAAAAAACCTGCACAGGGCGATTTTTTTCTTCCCGTCAATCCCGAGCGGTTTATTGCTTGCTTATATATGGGGGTTTATTCTGGCTCCCATTTCCTCGGGCGTGTTGAACAAAACGCTGGATGTGTTGTTCGGGGCAGGACCGCAGCCATGGCTGTCCGATCCCATGCTTGCCAAGCTGTCGACCATCGTCGTCACGGCATGGGCGGCAACCGGCTGGCACGCGGTATTATACCTGGCTTTTCTGCAAGCGATCCCGAAGGATTATTACGAGGCTGCCGCCATTGACGGCGCAACCCGCCGGCAGCAAATCCGCCACATTACGTTTCCGCTCTTGGCGCCTGCCATGACCGTCAGCGTCATGCTGCTTCTGACCGGCGGCTTGAAGGTTTTCGAGATCCCGTTCGCGCTGACGCGCGGCGGTCCGGGCTTCGAGACGCACACCATCACGCAGGTTATTGTGCTGCGGGGGATTTCGGAAACCCAATACGGGCTTGCGTCGGCGATGTCCGTCGTCTTCTTCCTAATCGTGCTGGCCATCGCCTATTTTCAGATCAAACTGATGCAGAAGCGGGAGGAACGGTTCCAATGACAAATGCGGGCAAGCGCAATTGGCTGCTGGATGTGATCATGCTGCCCATCGGGCTCATCACCTTCTTTCCGTTCTATCTGATCGTGATCAATACCTTCAAGAGCATGAAAGAAACGGCCACAAGCCCGATGAGCCTGCCTAAGGACTGGGTGTTTACCAACTATGCCGCCGTATTCGAGGAAACCGGGCTGCTCCGCAGCTTCAGCAATAGTTTAATCATTACCGCGACATCCGTGCTGCTCATGGTGCTCATCGGCGCAATGGCCGCTTATCCGGTCGTGTTTAATCCGAACCGCATGAATAGGGCGATAACGGTTTACTTGCTGGCGGGGTTCATGATCCCGTTCCAAACGACATTGATTCCGCTTTTTCAGCTGATGACGGATTTCAAGCTGATCGACAGCCTTTACGGCTTGATCATTCTGTATATGGGCGGGGCGGTTTTCGTTTTTTTTCTGGTGATGGGTTATATGAAGACGATTCCGAAGGAGCTGGGGGAGGCCGCCATCATCGACGGCTGCGGAATCGGCGGGATTTTCTGGCGAATTATCCTGCCCCTGCTTAAACCGATCACGGTCACGAGCATCATTTTCCAGACGATGTGGATCTGGAATGATTTCCTCGCGCCGATGCTGTTTTTGAACTCGAAGAGCAATGCGACGCTCGTGCTTCAGGTCTATACGGCCAAAGGAGAGTTTTCCGTGAACTGGCCGATGTTCATGACGCTCACCGTCATCACGCTGGTTCCGATTTTCGTCTTTTTTATCGTGATGCAAAAGCAAATTGTGAAAGGGATCGTGGGCGGCGCCATTAAAGGTTAGCCGCTTGTCGGATCGCCTGACAGGAGGGATGGTTATTCATGGATGCTCCGTTATTTCGCGACCCGATCCACGACGGTGCGGCCGATCCCGTGCTTGTCTGGAATGAGGCCGCCCGGGAATGGTGGATGGTCTACACGAACCGCCGGGCATCTGCCGAAGGCCCGGGTTTTGCTTGGGTGCACGGCACCGATCTCGGCGTCGCCTCTTCTTCGGACGGAGGGCGAACCTGGCTTTATCGCGGGACGCTTCCCGGGCTTGATTTCGAATGGGGCCGAAATACGTTCTGGGCTCCGGAAATCATTCGGCATGAGGGCGTGTACCATATGTACGTCAGTTATATCAGGGGTGTGCCGCGCGACTGGCCGGGCCACAAGCGGGAGATTCTCCACTACACCAGCCCGGACTTGCTGCAATGGACGTTCGAGTCCAAGCTTGAACTGAGCTCTGACCGCGTCATCGACGCCTGTGTGCACCGCCTCTCGGACGGACGGTTCCGGATGTGGTACAAGGACGAAGCGAACGGTTCGTTCACCTACGCCGCGGATAGCGGCAACCTGTACGACTGGCGCGTCATCGGCCCGGTCATCACGGAACGGGCGCATGAGGGACCCAACGTCTTTCATTTCAAAGGCTGCTATTGGATGATCGTAGACGAATGGAGAGGGCAGGGGGTATACCGCTCCGACGATCTGGACCGTTGGGAGCGCAACGGACTTATTCTGGACCGCCCGGGGACAAGGCCGGACGACGGGAAGACCGGCCTGCACGCAGATGTTGTGGTGCAAGGCGACGACGCCTATATTTTTTACTTCACGCATCCGGAGCGCAACGAGGAAGAAGGGCAAATCGGGCGGCATCCCACCTATGCAACCCGCCGCTCTTCCATTCAGGTCGCCCGTCTTGACGTCGTGGACGGAAGGCTGGTGTGCGATCGGGATCAAGCGTTTGAACTGTCGCTCGCACCGGGGTGAATGGAGATCTTGGGATCGCTTGGAAAGCACTTCACTTCAAGGAGGCGTTCCTGTCGAGCGGGAATTGGAAAGGGAGCAGAAAAAGCAGCTTCGGCGCAAAGCCGGGCTGCTTTTCATTTTGCCGCTGTTAAGCCCGAACGTGCCGTTAAAATCGGGGCAGATTGAACAGGTTATTGCTCGGGTCGCCGTCGGGATAGGAGCGTAACGTCTTTTGGCCCTCGCGGTTCCGGCCTGTGTTGACATCCTCGATCAAGCCGGCCTCAGCCATGCCGATCGCTTGCGCAATGTCCGCAACGGAACCATCCTGAAAGCGGACGGCGCTGATTCCTCCGTCCTGATAGCGGACGGCGGCGATGATCGCTTTGTTCGGATCGATCGTGTGCGGCCCCGCCCCGTATTGGGTGCCGTCGCGCATGAACGTGCCGTATTGTACGGGCTGTCCGTTCGGGCCGTAGCCGGTGTAACCGCCCTGGAAGCCGACATTGCGCGCGTCCGCATTGTTGATGCCGGTATTGCGCCGGCCGTATGGCGCGTTCGGATCGCCGGACATGCCCGGAAGCGGCCGCTGTCCGTCTTGACCGCCCTGCATCATGCCGGACTGGGGAGCTCTGCTGCCCATGAATGGTGACGTTTGTCCCTGATAGCCTCCTGCACTGCCAAGGGTATTCGACGCATTCGAGGGATAGCCGGGAATCGGCTGGCCGTTCCACGCAAAGTTTCTGTTGTGCGTTGGCTCGAGACTGTTTTGATAGCCGGGCCGGGCACCGGACGGTGCGCTTCCGGACATGTTTTGCGTACTTTCGACAGATTGTCCTCGGCGTCTTCTCGGCATGGAAAATCATCTCGCTTTCTGCTGATATTTCCTATGTATTATCCCAAGCTACGCTGGTAATCATGCGCAGCTCTGCGTTTCTTCGGATAAGTATGTTAAATATGTACAGTACGTTCTATAGTTCCTCGGGTATTCCCGCTTCCCGGCAACCGTTATGATGGGGTGGAGGAAAGGGGGGACACGGCTGCCGCACTCATTTGAAAGCGTTTGCTTGACCACGAATTCACCAGTATGAAGGAGGAAGCAATCGATGAGGAAAACGATGAAGTCATTCGTAACGGCATTGCTTGCCGCTGCAATGATCATTCCGCAAGGATGGGGTATTCCGGCGGCCGAAGCCGCCGCGCCTGTGCCGGGGGAGCAGATCGCCTTCTATGATTTTGAAGACGGCACGCAGGGCTGGACTGGCAGGGGCGGAAGCGCGGTTTCCGTTACGACGGAGGATGTGTACGCGGGCGTCAATTCGCTGCTGTCGAGCGGTAGAACCGCAAGCTGGCACGGCCCGGGCAGGGATGTGTCAGCCTTGCTGCAGAAGGGCGCCAAGTATGAGATTTCCGCATTTGTGAAGCTTGCAGCCGGGCAGACAACGAGCGATATCAAGCTTTCGGCGAACCAGCCGGGCGGCGGGAATGCATACCCCCAAATCTCGAATCCCACAGCGGTGACGGACGCAGCCTGGGTGGAATTGAAAGGGAGCTACACGTATGATTCCGCGGCGACGGCGGCCGTTATCTATGCGGAAAGCCCTAACAATCCGACCGCCCGGTTCGTTATCGATAACGTCGAAATCATTCTGGTCGAGCCCGCAACGGATCCAGCCGTGGTGCAGCCATCCGAATTCGTATACGACTTTGAGGATAATACGGCGCAGGGCTGGGTGGGACGCGGCGGCACGGAGGTCGTGGAGCCGACCTCGGAAGCGGCGAACACCGGCCGGTACAGCTTGAAAACGACGAACCGGGCCCTGGAATGGCACGGCCCGAACGCAAACGTGACGAGCAAGATCGTGAAGCGCGTGGACTATGAAATATCCGCTTATTTCAAGTTTGTCGACACTCCTGCCACGCCGAGCTCCGTCAAGCTGTCCATGGAGGTGGACGTGAACGGCTCCAAATCGTGGACAACGATTGCTTCGGCCCCGATCGGAAATACCGAATGGGTTCAGTTGAAAGGCTTCTTCACGCTGAACGCGGACGCAACCGTATTGGGCTTGTACGTGGAAAGCGCCAAACCGTCGGACGCGTACTACATCGACGATGTGGTCATCCGGTCGGCGGCGCCGCCGGCCGCGGACCTGCCGATCCAGAAGGATATTCCGAAGCTGAGTGAGATGTATGCGAATTACTTCAAGGTGGGCGCTGCGGTGGAACCTTACCAGCTGAGCGGCAAGCACCGGGAATTGCTCGATTATCAGTACAGCGCGCTGGTCGCGGAGAACGCGATGAAGCCGGCGTACCTGGCGCCTGGTCCGGGCGATTACCAATGGGCGAATGCCGACCAGATCATCAATTACGCGAATGCGAGCGGCAAGTATTTCCGTTTTCACACGCTAGTCTGGCACTCGCAAGCGGCCGAGTGGATGTTCCAGGACGAGCAGGGCAATGACTTGACGCCTTCTCCCGAGAACAAACGGCTTGTGCTGCAGCGTCTGGAAAGCTACATTCGCACGGTCGTCGGCCGCTACAAAGACAAGGTCGACGCATGGGACGTCGTGAACGAGGTCATCGACGAAAGCCAGCCTAACGGTATGAGGAACAGCAGATGGTATCAGCTTACGGGTCTGGACTACATTCGGACGGCGTTCCGCGTCACGCGTGAGGTCGACCCGGACGGCAAGCTCTACATTAACGATTACAACACGGATAATCCGAAAAAGCGCGACTTCCTGTTCGATCTCGTTCAGCAGCTGAGATCCGAAGGCGTGCCGATCGAAGGCGTGGGCCACCAGACGCACATCAACATCGCGAACCCTTCGATTGCGCAAATTTCCGAGTCGATCCGCAAGTTCGGGGAAGCGGGGCTGGACAACCAGATTACCGAGCTCGACGTTTCCGTTTACACCGGCAGCAGCGAAGCTTATCAGGTCGTGCCGGAGGAGCTGCTTGTGAAGCAGGGCTACCGCTACAAGGAATTGTTCGAGGAGTTGAAACGTCTGGACCAAGAGGGCAACTATATCAGCGCGGTCATGTTTTGGGGTGTGGCGGACGACCGTTCCTGGCTTAACAACCGTCCGGTTACGAGGCAAGATGCGCCGCTGCCGTTCGACAAGCAACTGCAGGCGAAGCCCGCCTATTGGGGCATGGTGGATCCATCCAAGCTGCCGGTTACCGCCAAGACTGCCGAAACGTCCTATGGCAAGCCTGTTGTCGACGGCAAACCGGATCTCGTATGGAGCACAGCGCCTGCGCTTGAAACAGAGACGAAAGGCGGCCTGAAAGCGGCGTTCAAGACGCTTTGGGATGAAGGCAGCCTGTATGTATGGGCGGAGATCGATGACGCGGTGGTTTCGGCCCAGGACAAAATCGATGTTTTCGCCGGAGCAGGCGGATTGAACACCTCACGATCGATCGCCCGCTCGGGTGAGCCCGCAGCGAAAGGAGCGAGCCGCGCCGTAACGGAGGTCGAGGGCGGATATGTGCTCGAAGCAGCCATTCCGATGCCGTCACCGCTGTCGGTCGGCGGCAAAGCCGCATTCGACTTGCGCGTGACGGACGGGGATACGAACACGATAACGTCCTGGAGCGACATGCGCGGCAACCAGGAGAGCGACCCGGCCGGCCTCGGCGTTCTGACGTTGAACGAGGCAACCTATGCGGCCAAGTCGGTGTATGGGACGCCGATTATTGACGGCGAGCCGGATGCGGTCTGGACCAAAGCTCAGGAACGGTTCACGGAGCGTTGGGCCGAAGGCGCCGACGGGGCAAAGGCGAAGTTCCGCACGCTGTGGGATCAGGGCCGCTTGTACGTGTACGCGGAAATCGCGGATCCGTTATTGACGGACGCAAGCGCCAATGCGTGGGAGGAGGATTCGGTCGAAATTTTCCTGGATCAGAACAACGGCAAAACCGGCTTCTACCAGGGGGACGACGGGCAATACCGGATTAATTTCAACAACGTACAATCCTACGGGGGCCGTGCTTCGGCACAGAATCTGACGTCCGCGGTGAAAATCGTCGACGGCGGATATATCGTGGAGGCCGCGATCGCATTCGATGCGGTTCCGCCTGCCGAGAACGGCGTCATCGGCTTTGATCTCCAGGTGAACGACGATCGGGACGGCAACGGCTCGAGGGACAGCGTGGCGATGTGGAGCGACCCGACGGGTCAATCGTATACGAACACATCGAGACTTGGCGTACTGCAGCTTGTGCTCTCCGATCTGCCCGCACCGACGAACGTGTCGGCAAAAGCGCTCAACCACCAAGCCATTCGGGTAAACTGGTCGGATGTAGAGGACGCTTACGGTTATGATGTATACCGGGCGACTGGCAGGTCGGGGCCATTTGAGAAAGTGAACAAGAAACCGGTCAGGAGTTCCCGCTATGTCGATCATAAGTTGCAGGACGATACGACTTACTACTACAAGGTGACGGCTATCGATAAAAACGGGGAGTCGGCGGCTTCCGAGACCGTCTCGTCCACGACCGAAAAATCGAAAGGCAAAGGAAAGAAAAATAAAGAGGACTGATCATCAATCCAGAAGGGCGGCTCTCCGCGAGGCGCTCTTCTTTTCTTTTTCCACCGAAATCACTTTGCTAATTTCACCGTTCGCGAGTAGAATCAAATCTATGGATGACAAAGCCGAACTATAGTATACGAAGAAAAAACTATAGTTTTTACAGTTAAGCGCCTTCGGACTTGAAGTATACTTTGGTTACTCGTGAAAACGTTTACTTTTCTCATGCAAGGGGGTTTACGCAATGTTCAAGGTCGTATTGGTCGACGATGAGGTGTATGCCCGGCAAGGCTTGAGACAATTTACCGATTGGAACAAGTATGGATTCGATATTATAGCGGAAGCCGCGAACGGCGAAGAGGCGCTGCGGGTTATCGAGGAGACCAAGCCTGACTTGGTCGTCACCGATATCCGCATGCCGGTGCTGGATGGGCTGCAGCTCATCCAGGCGGTAAAGGAACGCAAACAGGCTGAGCCGTCCTTCGTCATCGTCAGCGGCTACGGCGATTTCAAATATGCGCAGCAGGCGGTTAAATTCGGCGTCAAGGATTTTATTCTGAAGCCGATCGACGAGGAAGAGATGGAGCAGACGCTCCAGGCGCTCAGCGAAACGATAACCGGCAGCAGGCAGCTCCGGGCGGAGCATGCGCGCTTGCTGAACCAGCCGGTTTTCGACAAATGGGTGACCGGCGCGCTCGAGACGGCTTTGGCGGCTGATATGGTGCGGGCGCTCGGATTAAAGGACGACGGGGAGCTGCGATATTTTGACGTGGAGCTTAACGATCTTCATTCGGTCCCTGACGATGCGCTGTCTCGCTGGAAGACGGATATCACCGGAGCGATCGCCGGCTTGGCGGGGCAAACGGAGGTCTATATCCATGAGCGGCAGCGGGGTATTTTCGGATTTGTCGCGGGGAGAGACAGCCTTCAGCTGCGCGAGAGCTCCTGGAAGCAGTTTGCCGGCTTGCTGCAGCAGCGGCTTCGCGGCGTTGTCGGCGAGAAAGCGAAGGTTATGCTGTACGGAGGAATGGCTGTGAAAGGTACCAAGCTGGTGCCCGAGTCGTACCGAACGGCCGGGGAAGCGATGGCCCACAAATATGCCGCTCCGGGCGATGCGCCGCTGCTGTTCGAGGAGTTGGAGGGGCGGCCGGTCCGGCATGCGGAGCTGGACGACGGCATATATGCGGGCTTGCTGGAATCGGTCGAGGAGCATGAGCCTGAGAAGGCGCGGCGCGCGATCGACGGCATTTTCGACCGGTTCCGGACGGAGCGGCACGCGCCGGATACGGTGGCAAGATCGCTCAGCCGGTTCGTCTTCAGTGTCGTGAGGATCGTGGAAAGCATGCAGGGTGATAAAAGCGAGCTGGCGGCGCTGGACCCGCTGCTGTCGCTCTCGCAGTCGCCCGTGACGCTTCAAGGTCTGAAAGCGGCTTTTATCCGGTTTATCGAAGAAAGTTCAGCCTATATCGCCGAAGTGCGCAAACAAAATGCGAAGGGCGGCATCCGGCAAATCAGGCAGTATATCGAGGCGCATTACGATCAGAACATGAGCCTGAAGAGCATTGCGGCAACCTTTTATATGAACCCGGTCTATTTGGGGCAGCTGTTCAAAAAAACCTACGGCGTATACTTCAACGAATTTTTGCTTCACACTCGGATTCGGGAAGCGAAGCGCCTGCTCCGCCAGACGCAGCTTCGCGTATACGAGATCGCGGATAAGGTGGGCTTCAGCAACGCGGACTATTTCGTGACCCAGTTCGAGAAGGTAGAGCACAAGACGCCCAGTGAATACCGCAACGCCTTATGCGCCAAAAAATAACGTCCGGTCGGTGGTCCTTCATGCGGAAGCCCAGTCTGAATAACGTCAAGCTGCGGGATAAAATGCTGCTCATCTACTTTCTGTGCGTGCTGCTCCCGATCGTGCTGACGAACGTCATTTTCTACAATGTTACGACCATAAATGTAAAAAACCAGAAGATGAAGGACTTTTCGCTGGCAGTTGAAAAGGCAAGGAACGAGCTTCGCGACCAAATCGATACGGCCCTCGGCATTTCCGCCGTATTGAATACCGACTACTTCCTGAATGAGAGTCTGGAGCGGTCGTATGCGACCGACGGCGAGTATGTCGATGCCTATCATTCCGACATCATCCGGACGCTGAACAAATACAGCCCCGTCTATCAATCGATCCGGCGGATCACGATATACACGGATAACCCGACCGTCATCAGCGGGGGATACGTCAACTCGATCACCCCGCAGATCGAAAGCGGCTCCTGGTTCCGGGCGATGGAGGAGAGCATCGATCCCGTTGTCGTCCGCACCGGCGAGAACGGCCTGAACGGTTATGAAACCAACTACAGCATCGTCCGCACGCTCAACTATCCCGGGAACCGGAACGTCTGGCGCAAAATCGTGAAGATCGACATCCATGCCGACGCGATCCGGCAGGTGTTCGGCACGATCGGGCTCGACGGCGACGTCTTCCTGATCGACGGAGAGAACACCGTGCAATATTCCAGCCGCGACGACATCGGTTGGTTGAAGCGTGAGGTAGCCTATTCGCCGGCATTCGTTGCGGACGATGCATTGCTCTTTGAGGAATCGTACCCGATCATGAATAACAATTCGGGCTCTTGGAAGATCGTGCTGGCGGTGTCCGAGGAAAAGGTGCTGGAGGAGGTCCGGAAATCGAGAGGGTTCGTCATCTATTTGGCGGCCGCCAATATTCTGGTGCCTTCGCTCATTATCATATGGGTCATCAATTCGATCAGCGCCCGGCTGGTCCGTCTGCTGCGGCATATGAAGAAGGTGAAGCACGGCGCGTTCGAGACGGTGGCGTACGGAGATCACCGCGACGAGATCGGGCAGCTTACGAGCGAGTTCAACCGGATGACCCTTCAGCTCGGCAAGCTGATCGACGACGTGTATGTGGCCGACATCCAGAAGAAGGACCTGGAGCTCAAGCGGAATCAGGCCCAGCTGCATGCGCTGCAAAGCCAGATCAACCCGCACTTCCTGTTCAACGCGCTTGCGGCGATCCGGACGCGCAGCATGATGAAGAACGAGGAAGAGACGGCGAAGATCATACACAATATGGCGAAAATCTTCCGGAAGTCGCTGCAATGGGGCAAGGATTGGGTCACCGTCCGGGAAGAGATGGATCTGGTGCTTTGTTTCCTGGAAATCCAGAAATACCGCTTCGGCGACAAGCTGGATTACCGGATTGAAGTGGACGAGTCCGCCTATGAATGCGCCATTCCGAAAATGATGCTCCAGCCGCTCGTCGAGAACGCCAGCATCCACGGCATTGAGCCGCTTGCGCGGGAAGGCTTGATCGAAATACGGATCGAACGGCGGCACGGCTCGCTTTTCTTCAGCGTGAAGGATAACGGCGTCGGCATGCAGCCGGAGGAAATGGCGCGCATCAACGGCTTGCTGGCCGACCGTGACGATATGGGCGACAACGTAGGCATCAAGAACATCTATTATCGCCTGCAAATGTACTATAAAGAGGAAGCCGATTTCGAAATGACCAGCACGCCGGGCAAAGGGACACTGGTTCGCATCCGGGTGCCGGAGCACGGCGGGAATGCATAGCGAAAGTAGTGAGATTTCAAAAGTAAAAGCTATAGTTTGGCGGGTAATCGGGAAACCGTTTTCATTTTATACTGAAAGTGCTTGCAAAACAAAGCGTTATGAAAGGGGATTGCTTCATCATGAAGAAATCATGGTTGCTTCTAGGCCTTGCTTTCGTCCTGCTGCTGTCGGCCTGCAGCGGCGGCAACAACGCGTCTGAGGCTCCGGCGTCCGATAACGGCGCCAATGCGGCGGCTTCGGACGGCAACGGAGAAAAACCGCTCGAGAAAGTGACGTTCACGTACTTCAACGCTGCGGCGGCCGCGAAAGACATCAACACCAATGAGACGAAAATCGGCAAGATCCTCGAGGATCAAACCGGCGTCAACTTCAAGATCGAGCACCTGGTCGGCGACCTGAACACGAAGATCGGCACGATGATCGCCTCCAACGAGTATCCGGACGTCATCATTCCGGATGCCGCGATCGACAAGATTCTGGATGCGGGCGCCTTTATCCCGCTGGACGATCTGATCGAGCAGTACGGACCGAACATCAAGCGCGTATACGGCCCTTACTTGAACCAAATGAAAGCGGCCGACGGCAAAACTTATTTTATTCCGTTCTCGAACGTCGTAGGGGAGTATCTTCCCGATCCTTCGATCAATCAGGGCGCATTCTGGGTGCAGCGCCGCGTATTGAAAGAAGCGGGTTATCCGAAAATCAAAACGCTTGATGAATATTTCAAGCTCTTGAAGGAATACAGGGATAAATATGCATCGGAAGATTTGACGGGCTTCGTGACGCTGACGAACGACTGGAGATTTTTCGCCACATCGAATCCGCCTATGCACCTGATGGGCTATCCGAACGACGGCAATGTCATAGTGGACATGAATACGTTCGAGGCGAAGGTGTATGCGGACAAGGAGCCTACCAAGCGCTGGCTGAAGAAGCTGAACGAAATCAACGCGCAAGGCCTGTTCGATAAAGCCTCCTTCGTCGACAACTATGACCAGTACCTGGCGAAGCTGACCTCCGGCAAGGTGCTCGGCTACTTCGACTACGGCTGGCAGACCGGCAACGCCACCAACAACCTGAAGGACGCGGCGGTCGCGGATCCCGCGAAGGACGACTACCGCTACTTCCCGCTGCCGGTCACATTCGACGGCCAGAAGGATCAATACCTGGACCCTCCGGGTTTCGTCAAGAACCGCGGCATCGGCATTACGGTAAGCGCCAAAGATCCGGTTCGCATCATCAAGTACTTCGACAACCTGCTGACGGACGAGAATCAGATTCTGACGCAATGGGGCATCAAAGGCGAGACCTATGAGGTGGACGAGAACGGCCGCATGTACCGCACGCCCGAGCAGGTCGCAAAGATCGACGAATCGTTCAGAGAAACGTTCGGCTTCAAATATTATGAATGGAACTGGCCGCGTTACGGCAACGGTTCCACCTTCCCGGACGGAAACTCCGTCGCTCCGGGCTATCAGCCGGAAGTATTCCAATTGGGGCTTACGGAAGGAGATAAGCTGATTCTCGGCAAATACGGCGTGAAGACGTACGCCGAGCTGTTCGCTCAGCCGGATGAGCGTCCCTGGTTCCCGGCATGGGGCATCCCGAAGGAGCAGGGCTCCCCGCAGCAAATCTGGGAAACGAAAAAAGACGAGCTTACGAAGAAGTACTTTCCGAAACTCGTGCTTGCGGCGCCGGCGGAATTCGAAAGCGTCTGGGCCGAGTATACGGGTGAGATGGGCAAGCTGGACACGAAGCAGTATGAGGAGTGGACGACCGCCGAAGTGAAGAAGCTGATCGACCTGGCGGGCGGTAAATAGCGGCAATGGGGGGAAGGCCGGAAGCAGCGGCTCGCTGTGAGCCCTGCGCCCGGCCTTCCGCTTTGCGGCATGAGGCTGGCGGGAATGTGTCGGAAGGAGAGATAAAGATGGAGACCGCACTACCGAAAACGACGTCGCCGAAGACGATCGCCGGGAAGCCGGCAGGCTTTTTCAGGAAACTGGTCAGACAGCGCGCCCTGATATTCATGTCTTTTCCATTTTTGATTTGGCTTTTCATCTTCAAGTATTTGCCGCTTTGGGGCTGGACGATCGCATTTCAGGATTTCAAGCCGGCCAAAGGCTTCACGGATCAGGAATGGATCGGTTTCGATCAATTTGCTTTTCTGTTTCAGGACGAACGGTTTCTGCAGGTATTGCGCAACACGCTTGCCATGAGCTTCATCAATCTCGTGCTGGGCTTCGCGACCGCCATTACGCTCGCTATTCTGTTGAACGAAGTGCGGCATATGTTCTTCAAACGTTTCGTTCAAACGGTCAGCTATCTGCCCCACTTTATTTCGTGGGTGGTAGCGGCAAGCATCGTGCAAACGACGCTGGCGCCGGACGGGATCGTCAATCAATTGCTCGGCAAAGACATTCTTTTCCTGGGCGTGGGCGAATATTTCTGGGGCCTGTTCGGCGCCGCTTCCGTGTGGAAGGACGTCGGCTGGAACACGATCGTATATCTGGCGGCCATGACGATGATCGATCCGGCCCAATATGAGGCTGCCGAAATCGACGGAGCGAACCGGTTCCAACGAATCTGGTATGTCACGCTGCCCGGCATCAAGCCGGTCATTATCGTACTGCTCATTATGCAAATCGGCTACCTGCTGGAGGCTGGCTTCGAACCGCAGTACCTGCTCGGCAACGGCATGAACGTCGACTATTCCGAAGTGATCGATATCTTCGTTCTCAAATACGGCATCGCGCAAGGCAATTTCTCGCTCTCCATCGCGGCGGGCATGTTCAAGACCGTCGTCAGCTTCATCCTGCTGTTCGGCGCGAACCATATCGCGAAGCGAATGGGCGAGTCCAGACTGTTCTAAGGAGGGATCGGCAATGGCGAACGCCGCTGCGCCGGCAAGGTCGAAGTCGAAGAAATACGGCAGATTTTCGTCGCTCGAGGACCGGATTTTCGACACCTGCAACTACATCTTTCTGCTCCTGCTCGTCGTCGTCACCTTGTATCCGTTCCTCAACACGCTGGCGATTTCGCTCAATCAAGCGAGCGATACGGTCCGCGGAGGCATTTATTTGCTGCCGAGGATATTCACCTGGGACAACTACGCGTACGTATTCCGCGAAGCAAGCGTGCTGCAAGCCACGATGATCTCCGTGCTGCGCAGCGTCATCGGCACGGCCGTCACCGTCTTCTGCTCGGCGATGGTCGCTTACACGATCAGCCGCCAGGATTTCGTGCTTCGCAAATTCGTGACGCTCGCGTTCATTCTGACGATGTATTTCAGCGGCGGATTGATTCCGAACTTCCTGCTGATCCGCGAGCTCGGCATGCTCGGTTCGTTCGAGGTGTACATTATTCCGGGCATCATCGGCGTGTTCAACCTGATCATTATCCGCTCGTTCATCGACGGGCTGCCGGAAAGCATCATCGAGTCCGCGCGCATCGACGGCGCCGGCGACTTCACGACCTTCATGCGAATCGTGCTGCCGCTCTGCGTTCCGGTGCTGGCGACGGTGGCGCTCTTTACGGCCGTTTACCAGTGGAACTCCTGGTTCGATGTGTTCCTGTACAATTCGTCCTATCCCGAGCTCAGCACCCTGCAGTATGAGCTGCAGAAAATTTTGCAGAACTCCAACGCCTCGCTATCCGCGAAATCGGCGGGCGATGCGTTCGCGAATGCGGACAGCACCGCGGCGAACGCCGTCACACCGATGGCCGTGCGCGCCACGATGACGATCGTGGCCAGCGTGCCGATCATCATGGTGTATCCGTTCCTGCAGAAATATTTCGTCAAGGGCATGATGGTCGGCGGCGTGAAGGGGTAACGGGCAGCGGGGAGCTTTCCGGCCGGAAAGCTCTTGTTTGCGGCACGCGGTTTCAATCATACTCCAGGGAGGAATCAAATATGGAAGCTTCCAATAACCGCGACATTCCGAAGCTGCGCGAGGTATTCGGCCGCTCGTTCGATATCGGGGCGGCCGTCAATCCGCGCACAATCCGCTCGCAGCGCGAGCTGCTGGCCTACCATTTCAACAGCCTGACGCCGGAAAACGAGATGAAATTCGAGAGCCTGCATCCCGCGGAGGATAGATATACGTTCGAGCAGGCGGATGAAATCGCCGACTTCGCCGCTTCCAACGGGAAGAAGCTTCGCGGCCACACGCTGGTGTGGCATAACCAGACGACGGACTGGCTGTTTCAGGACGGCAAGGGCGGAACGGTCGACGCCGAAACGCTTCTGGCCCGGATGAAATCGCACATCCACACCGTCATGAAGCGGTATAAAGACCGCATATACGCTTGGGATGTCGTGAACGAAGTCATCGCGGACGAGGGGCCCGAGCTGCTGCGCCGGTCGAAATGGCTTGACATCGCGGGCGAAGGGTTCATCGCGAAGGCGTTCGAGTACGCGCATGAGGCCGACCCGAACGCGGAGCTGTACTACAACGATTACAACGAGAGCCATTCCGCCAAGCGGGAGAAAATTTACACGCTGGTCAAAGGTCTGATCGACCGCGATGTGCCGATCCATGGAGTAGGGCTGCAAGCGCATTGGAATATCCACCAACCGGGCCTTGACGAGATCCGCGCCGCGATCGAGCGGTATGCGTCGCTCGGGCTGCAGCTGCAAATTACGGAATTGGACGTTTCGGTGTTCGATCACGAAGACCGCCGAACCGATTTGACCGAACCGTCGGAGCGGATGAAGGATCTGCTGGCGGAGCGATACGGCCGGTTCTTCGAGCTGTTCCGCGAATACAGGCAGCATGTTGCGGCGGTGACGTTCTGGGGCGCGGCCGACGATTATACGTGGCTCGACGATTTCCCGGTGAAGGGCCGCAAAAATTGGCCGCTGCTGTTCGATGAGCGGCACCGGCCGAAGGAAGCGTTCTGGCGCGTCGTGAACGGATAGCGTCAGCGGGAAGAAAACGGAACATAGCCGAGATCATAGATGGATCTAGGACGGATCATGGACAACGGACGGAATATAGACGGAATCCTGGACGGGACAGAGAAGAGAGGGAGAAACGGGGATGCGCAATCGGGCATATGACGGTTGGCTTCAATACGCGCCGGTCAAGGATAGCGGGCGGGCGGACGAATACCGCTCCTGGTGCGGACGTATCGTCGCTGCCGAACAAGGCGGCGTGTTGGATACGGCGAAGGAAGAGCTGGCCGCCGGCATCGGGCGGATGCTCGGCAAGCGGCCGGCGCTCGGAGACAAGCTTGCGGCGTCTCCGGCGAGACAGATCGTCATCGGAACGGCGGCAAGCTGGCAGTTGACCCCTGCCGAACGCTATGCCGCGGGCCGATTGCCGGAGGAAGGATACCTCATTCGGACGGAAACGGATGCGCCCAATTACGGCGAACGGCTTGTTATTGCCGGCCGTACCGGGCGCGGCGTGCTGTACGGCTGCTTTCACCTGTTACGTTTGCTCGTTTCAGGGGAGCCGCTCGGCGCGCTCGATATCGTCGAGTCGCCGAAGTATGGCTTGCGAATGATTAACCATTGGGACAACATGGACGGCTCGATCGAGCGCGGTTACGCGGGGCGGTCGATCTTTTTCGACGGCAACCGATTCGTGGAAGACCGCGGCAGAATCGTCGATTATGCGCGCTTGCTGGCCTCCGTCGGCATCAACGGCTTGACGATCAACAACGTCAACGTGCACGAGGTCGAATCCCGTCTGATCGACGACATGTTCTTGCGCGACGTGGCGGACGTGGCGAACATTTTTCGCGCCTACGGCATTCGGCTGTACCTGAGCGCCAATTACGCGGCGCCGATTACGATCGGCGGCTTGACGACCGCCGATCCGCTCGACCCGTCCGTCGGCGCATGGTGGAAAGCCGCCGTGGCGAACGTTTACAGGCATGTGCCGGATTTCGGCGGCTTCGTCGTCAAGGCGGACTCGGAGGGACGGCCCGGTCCGTTCACGTACGGACGCGACCACGCCGACGGCGCGAACATGCTGGCGGAGGCGCTCGCTCCTTACGGCGGCGCCGTCATCTGGCGCTGCTTCGTATACGACTGCCGGCAGGACTGGCGCGACCGGAAGACGGACCGCGCTCGCGCGGCATACGATCATTTCAAGCCACTCGACGGCCGCTTCCGCGACAACGTCATCCTGCAGATCAAGAACGGCCCGATGGACTTCCAGGTGCGGGAGCCGGTGTCGCCGCTGTTCGGCTCCATGGAACGGACGAATCACATGGTGGAGTTTCAGATCTCGCAGGAATATACCGGCCAGCAGCGGCATTTGTGCTACCTGGTGCCGCAGTGGAAGGAAACGCTCGACTTCGACACGCACGCCAAGGGGGAAGGAACGCCCGTCAAATCGCTTGTCGCGGGCGTCGCGGCCGTATCCAACATCGGCGACGACGCCAACTGGACCGGTCATCTGCTGGCGCAAGCGAACCTGTACGGCTTCGGCAGGCTGATCTGGAATCCGGAGCTGACGGCGGAGGTTATTGCCTGCGAATGGGTTCGCCTGACTTTCGGCGTGCAGCCCCAGGTCACCGTGTCGGTCGCGGACATGCTGATGCGTTCCCGGCGCGTCTATGAGAATTACACCGCGCCGCTCGGCGTCGGCTGGATGGTCAATCCCGGCCATCATTACGGTCCGAACGTGGACGGCTACGAATATTCGATGTGGGGCACGTACCATTACGCGGACTGCAGCGGGATCGGGGTCGACCGCACGAAGGCGACGGGAACGGCGTACTCGCAGCAATATTGTGAGCCGAACGCCTCGATGTACGACTCCCTGGAGACGTGCCCGGACGAGCTGCTGCTTTTCTTCCATCACGTTCCGTACACGCATCGGCTCCATTCCGGGGAAACGGTCATTCAGCATATTTACAACACGCACTTCGACGGCGCGGAGCAGGCCGAAGGACTGGTCGCGGAATGGCAGTCGCTGGAGGGGTTCATCGACGACTCGCGGTTCGCGGAGGTGCTCGAACGGCTCAGGGAGCAGGCCGCCCACGCGAAGGAATGGCGCGACCTCGTCAACACGTACTTCCTGCGTAAATCCGGCATCCCGGACGAGCGGGGGCGGACGATCTTTTAATCGGGTTAAACCGATCATTTTTCAATATATAGCGATAGCGGCCAAATCTATATCACGGACACGAGACATTGGGAGGCGGAACGGATGACCGGTGGAATTGCGGCAATGACCGGCAAGTTGGGCGCTTTTTATACGGGGCAATACCGTAATGTGTTTCTGGAATGCGGTTACTCGGAAGCGGAAATCGAGGCAAGAATCCGGCAGACGTGGCATGCGCTGTTCGAAGGCGATGAAGATACGAGAATCTATTACGAGGCGGCCGGCGACAAAGCCTACTTCCTCGATACCGGCAACCTGGATGTGCGAACCGAGGGGATGTCCTACGGCATGATGATGGCGGTGCAGATGGACCGCAAGGACGTGTTCGACCGTTTGTGGAAATGGACGATGGACCATATGTACATGACGGACGGCCCGCATGCGGGATATTTCGCCTGGTCGTGCAGCCCGGACGGCACGCGCAACGCGAACGGTCCGGCGCCGGACGGCGAGGAGTTTTTTGCGATGGCGCTGCTGTTCGCCTCCCACCGCTGGGAAGAGGGGTCGCCGCCGTTCGATTACGGCAAGCAGGCCCGCGATTTGCTGCGGACGTGCATTCATAAGGGAGAGAACGGCGACGGCTTTCCGATGTGGAACCCGGACAACAAGCTGATCAAGTTCATCCCGGACTGCGAGTATTCCGACCCTTCCTACCATCTGCCGCATTTCTACGAGCTGTTTGCCCTATATGCGTATACAGAGGATCGCGCGTACTGGAAGCAGGCGGCGGCCGCCAGCCGGGCGTATTTGAAAATAAGCTGCCATCCGGTTACCGGTCTGGCGCCGGAATATGCCCACTATGACGGGACGCCGAATCATGACCGGGGCTACGGCCACTTTTTCAGCGATTCGTACCGGGTGGCGGGCAATGTCGGCCTGGACTGGGAGTGGTTCCGGGGGGATGCGTGGGAAGTGGAGGAAGCGAACAGGCTGCAGGCTTTTTTCGCGGACAAAAGGCCTGACGACTACCGCCGCTATACGATCGCGGGCGAGCCGTTCGAGGAGAAATCGCTGCATCCGGTCGGCCTGATCGCGACGAACGCCATGGCCTCGCTGGCCGCGGACGGCCCGCATGCGCGGGCGAATGCGGAGCTGCTATGGCATACGCCGGTCCGCACCGGCGAGCGCCGGTATTACGACAACTGCCTGTACATGTTCGCCATGCTGGCCCTGAGCGGGAAATACCGGATCTGGCTTCCTGAATGATTCATCGGATTTCATAAGATATAGTCAAATGGAGGAGGACTTTCCGATGTCCCGAAATCAATTTTTTAACGCCCACCATTCGCCGATCGGCGCCTTTGCCAGCTTCACGCTCGGATTTCCCGGCAACGGCGGCGGCCTGGATCTCGAGCTTGGACGTCCGCCGCGGCAGAACGTGTTTATCGGCCTCGAATCGGCGGAGCGGGAAGGGATTTACGATACATTGCCTTTCTATCAGGTTGTCGATGATGAGAGCAAGCGGTATGATATAGAAAATCCAGATCCGGACCCAAATAAGCCCCGGATGCTGTTTCCGTTCGACAAGGAGGCGATCCGGCGCGAGTTTCGTTTGTCCACGGACACATGGACGGCGGGAGACCTGACGTTCACCATCTATTCGCCGGTTCAATCCGTGCCCGATCCGCAAACCGCGTCGGAAGCGGAGCTGAAGCTGGCGCTCGTGCCTGCCGTGCTGGCGGAGCTGACGGTCGACAATACGGGCGGCGGCCGCTCACGAAGGGCCTTTTTCGGCTATCAGGGCGGTGATCCTTACAGCTCGATGCGCCGGCTGGACGATACGTGCGACGGCTTGAGGGGCGTCGGACAGGGCCGGTTGACCGCGATCGTCTCGGACGATCCCGACGTGCAATCGGCCATGCACTTCAGCATGGAGAACATACTGACGACGGCGCTGAAGGAGAACTGGACGTTCGGTCTCGGTCCCGTGGGTTCGCTCGTTGCGGAGGTGCCCGCGGGTGAAAAGCGTACGTACCGCTTCGCCGTCTGCTTCCATCGCTCCGGGCTCGTGACGGCGGGTATGGACGCTTCCTACTACTACACGCGGTATTTCAGCAATATCGAGGAGGTGGCCGCGTTCGCGCTGGACAACTTCGACGAGCTCGTTCGCCGTGCCGATGAGTCCGACCGCATGGTCGATGAGACGGAGCTGTCCGACGATCAGAAATTCATGCTGGCCCACGCCACCCGCAGCTACTACGGCTGCACCCAGCTGCTTGATGCCGGCGGCGAACCTTTCTGGGTCGTCAACGAGGGCGAGTACCGGATGATGAACACGTTCGATCTCACCGTCGATCAGTTGTTTTTCGAGCTGAAAATGAATCCGTGGACCGTGCGCAACGAGCTCGATATGTTCGTGAAGCGGTACAGCTACGAAGACACGGTTCGTTTCAGATGTGCAAATATCGCTTCCTGAAACCTCGGAGAGATCGCTTTTCCTTCCCGGCATTCCCTCAAGACGATTTGACGCATAATCTCTTGAACCTCTTCTTCAATTCGTATCCCGAGCTCGAAAGACATCTGGAGGCAGAGGAGGGGCTCGTCGAAAGTTATGGTCCATGGCACTTTTATTGGTCACTTCGATATTTTCCTCTTGAAGACGAGCGAATCACGAAGCGTCTGGCTGAACTTCAAGGAGACCTTTCTGACCACGTACGGGATGAAGATACTACCGCATGTGAGGCCCCTCAAGCTCGAAGCGGCCGACGCAGCTGTATCGCTTTGTGGAGAAGCCGATCTTTAAACATGAATTCGGAATGTGGATAACTCAAACCTGTGGATAAGTCTTGCTTA
>NZ_CAUPYC010000069.1:0-20676 GCF_963515335.1 uncultured Paenibacillus sp.
CGCGGCGCGTCCGTTTTGTCATTACGCCGGCGGACGCTCCGGCGCGCCGCAGCCGGATTGCAATCGATTTAAGCGTAGACGGCAGACGGTTCGGACAGCAGGCGGAGGCGCTGGTCACGGTCGGGCCAAGCGCCGGATTGCGGCCGAATTGACCGGCCGAACGGAACGGCAAGACGGACTATAGAGAAACAGGAGGGAGGAAACGATGACGGAACGGATCTGCTTGAACGGCAGCGACTGGCTGTTTAAGGATTTTGTCGGTGAGGACTGGATTTGGCGGAACGCCGAAAAGCCGAATACGCAGGATGTGCGTTGGTGGCGCAAAGGGACGGTGCCCGGCACCGTGCTCCATGATGTATGGCAAAACGGCGAAACGCCGGATCCCTACTACGAGCGCAACAGCCTGCTTGTGGAATGGGTGCCCGAACGAACCTGGGTGTACAAAAAAACGTTTCGCGCCGAAGAGCGCCTTCGCGGCAAGCGGATCCGGCTTCATTTCAATGGCGTCGATTATGAAGCGCAGTTTTTTCTGAACGGCAGGCTGATCGGCCGGCACCGCGGCATGTTTACGCCCGCCGATTTTGAAGTCGGCGACGCCCTATTGTACGGGCAGGACAATTTGCTCGCCGTCGTGATCGAGAAGGCGCCGGACGAGCAGCCGCAGGTGAGCAAAACGAGCTATGTGAGCACCCATAAAAGCCGGATGACCTACTGGTGGGATTTCTGTCCGCGCATGATCCACCAAGGGATTTGGGACGACGTGTACCTGGAGGCGACCGGCGCGGTCCGAATCGAGGATGT
Source organism: uncultured Paenibacillus sp. (assembly GCF_963515335.1). Classification (NCBI taxonomy): domain Bacteria; kingdom Bacillati; phylum Bacillota; class Bacilli; order Caryophanales; family Paenibacillaceae; genus Paenibacillus; species uncultured Paenibacillus sp. The sequence goes on from NZ_CAUPYC010000069.1 coordinate 802, forward strand.
ATACGTGCGGCCGCAGCTTGCCGACGGTTTCGGAACCGCGAACCTCTCGGTGTCGACGGAGCTGTCTTCGACGGCGGCGAAGGTCGTTCAAGTGGAGACGGTGATCCGTTTCCGCGGCGAGCGGGTAGGCGGTGCGGCAACCAGGCATGCCGTCGCGCCGGGAGACACACGGGTCAACACGCTCATTGAAATTTCCGCGCCGCAGCTGTGGTGGCCGAACGGCTCGGGCGAGGCGCATCTGTATGAGGCCTCTGTCGCCGTGACCGAGATCGGTTGCCGGGACGAACCGAATGCCGGGGAGGCGGTGTCCGCGCACAAAACCGTCATGTTCGGCATTCGCGATGTCCGCTTTGCGGGCAACGACACGCCGGACGCAACGGCCAGGCCGTATACGCTTGTCGTCAACGGCGAGAAGACCTACATCAAAGGCTGGAATTGGGTGCCGATCGATGTCATGTACGGTGTGCCCCGGCCGGAGAAGCTGGAACGGCTGCTTACGCTTGCCCGTCGTGCGGGCGTCAACATGCTGCGCGTCTGGGGCGGCGGCTTGATTGAGAAGGACGCGTTCTATGAGCTGTGCGACCGCTGCGGCATCATGGTGTGGCAGGAATTTATCCAATCAAGCTCCGGTATCGCGAACAAACCGAGCGAGGAACCGGCCTTTCTGGACATGATGGCGCGCGAAGCGGAATCGATCATTCCGCGCAAACGGAACCATCCATCGATAGTGCTCTGGTGCGGCGGCAATGAGCTCCAGGGGAAAGGCGACCTGCCTCTCGACGACGATGAGCCCGTGCTGGCCATTTTGAAAGACGCGGTCCGAAGGCTCCACCCCGGGGCGCTGTGGCTGCCGACATCCCCGTCCGGGCGCCTGTTCATGAACAGCCTGGAGAACGCGGAGAAGGATCCGACGGGCATGCATGACGTTCACGGTCCTTGGGAGCATCAAGGGCTGACCGGCCAGTACACGCTGTACAATCGCGGAACGTCCCTGCTTCACAGCGAGTTCGGCGTGGAGGGGATGACGAACCTGAAGGCGCTGAACGCGACGATCGGGGAAGCGAATCAATGGCCGCCGAGCAAGGACAACCCCGTCTATTTCCATCGCGGGGCGTGGTGGATTAACGAGCCGCTTGTGCAGCGGTCGTTCGGCGGCGCAATCGCGGATGCCGCCGCCATGATCAAAGCCAGCCAATTCCTGCAGGCCGAAGGGCTGCGTTACGCGCTGGAGGCGAACCGCCGCCGCCAATGGCAGAACAGCGGAACGCTTCCCTGGCAGTTCAATGAGCCTTTCCCCAATGCGTACTGTACGTCCGCCCTGGATTATTACGCGAATCCGAAGCAGGTTTATTACGCGGTTGCCCGTGCTTACCGGCCGGTGTCGATGACGGCCAGGTTCGCCGCTCAGGCATGGGACGGACAAAGCCGGTTCGCCGCGGAGCTGTGGGCGGCAAGCTCGTTCACCCGCTCGTTAGACGGGCTTGAAGCCGAATGGCGGCTGATCGGCGCGAGCGGAGCGCGATTCGGGCAGGGCGTGTGGAGCGGCAGCCTGCAATCACGGACGCCGCTCAAGCTGACCGGGGTTGAGGTGCCGCTTGAGGAGGTGACGGACAATGTTTTCTTCCTTGTGCTGGAGCTGAAGGATGCGTCCGGCGCGGTGGTGGCGGACAACCGGTACACGTTCACGCGTACCGCCGATTTGCAGCCGCTGCTGTCTGTCGGGCAGACGTGCGTTCAGGTTGGGAAGCGCGCTTCCGGCCGCGACAGTTGGCAGCTGGAATTGCTCAATGCGGGCGATCTCGCGGCCTTGCAGCTGCATTTGGAAGACGCCCGCCCGCTTGGGGCGAACGGGTACGTTTACTTCTCGGACAACGATCTGACGCTGCTGCCCGGCGAGCGGATGACGATCGCCGTCGATTGGAGCGGCGTAGAGGAGCCGCAACGGGAGCTGGAGCTGTCTTGCTGGAATTCGGACGTGCAATCGATTCGGCAGACATCGTGTTAAAAATAAAAAGAGAGTTTCCACAGGCCGTTCAGGCAGGTGAGGAACGGAGGAGAGCATCATGAACCATACCGTCATGGAGAAGCTGTACGCCAAATATCCCGAGCTTCGGCCGACGTGCGCGGCGGAGATCGAGCAGGCGTTTGAATGGTTGAAAGCCTGTTATCGCAACGGCGGAAAAGTGCTGGTTTGCGGCAACGGGGGCAGCGCAGCCGACAGTGAGCACATCGTCGGCGAGCTGATGAAGGGATTCCTGCTGCGGCGGCCGGTGACGGCCGCATTCCGCGAGAGCCTGGCGGCTGTCGACGGCGAGCATGGCGGCTATATCGCGGATCATTTGCAAGGCGCGCTGCCCGCAATCTCGCTGGTTAGCCACATCGCCTTATCGACCGCCTTCGCGAACGACGCGGCGCCGGATTTGGTGTTTGCCCAGCAGGTGTACGGCTACGGCAAGCCGGGCGATGTGCTGATCGGCATCAGCACGTCCGGCCATTCCGCCAACGTGCTGCATGCGGTTCGAGTAGCCAAAGCGCTCGGCTTACGCACGATCGGCCTGACCGGCAAATCCGGAGGCCGAATGAAATCGTTGTGCGATACGTCTATTTGCGTGCCTTACGATCATACCCCCGACATTCAAGAGCGGCATTTGCCGATCTATCACGCGTTATGCATCCGGATCGAACAGGAGTTTTTCGCGTCATGACCGTGCTGGGCGGGTTCGATATCGGGGGGACCAAATGCGCCGTCACGATCGGGAGAGTAAAAGAAAACGGCATCGATCTGTTGGATAAGGTGATGTTTCCGACGCCGACGACTCCCCATGAAACGATCGACTTGCTGATCGGGGAGCTGGAAACGCTGCTTGCCGATTATGCCCGCGAGCCGCTTGAAGCGATCGGGATAAGCTGCGGCGGACCGCTCGACAGCCGTACGGGCGTTATCCTGTCGCCGCCGAATTTGCCCGGATGGGATCGGATCGATTGCATTACGCCCGTCCGCGAGCGTTTCGGGGTGCCTGTCGGCTTGCAGAACGACGCGAATGCATGCGCGTTGGCGGAATGGAAGTGGGGAGCCGGCCAGGGCTGCCGGAATATGATTTTCCTCACGTTCGGCACGGGAATGGGCGCCGGGTTGATCCTGGACGGGCGCCTCTACACCGGAACCAACGACATGGCCGGCGAAGTGGGACATATCCGGCTTGCCGATGCAGGGCCGGTCGGCTTCGGCAAGGCGGGTTCGTTCGAGGGGTTTTGCAGCGGGGGCGGAATCGCCAGGTTAGCCCGTTACAAGGCGGAGAAAGCGATTGCGCAAGGAACGCCGCCGTCATTTTGTCCGACAGCCGGGGAGCTCGACGACATCACCGCGCAGACGGTAGGCGAAGCCGCGCAGGAGGGCGACCCGCTCGCGCTGGACATTTTCCGCATCGTCGGAGAGAAGCTGGGGCAAGGCCTCGCGCTGCTGATCGACATCCTCAATCCCGAGCGCATTGTAATCGGGAGCATCTACGGACGGCAACAGTCCATTCTGGAACCGATTGTGCTGCGGCAAGCGGCGGAAGAGACGATTCCGTACAGCTTGGGCGCTTGTTCGATCGTACCCGCCGGTTTGGGCGAAAGCGTAGGCGATTACGCCAGCTTATCGGTTGCGGCCGCGATCCGGGAACGAAGAAGTGTTGTCGGATGAAAGGGTAAATGCGAAGAGCGGAGGGATTTTATGTTATCGGCGAACGAGAGGAAACAGGCGTTGGAGCTGACGGAAGCGCTTTTTGCCCGCGTCGGCATCGTATTGACGCCTGATGAGGTGCAGAACATCGAAATAGCGGATTTCGGTCTGGGCGAGCTGGAGAAGCAAGGCCTCGAGCTGATCACTTATGTGAATAATGAGCGGTATTGTGCAAAAGAACTGGTGCTTTTTGCGGGGCAGACCTGTCCGGAGCACAAGCATCCGCCGGTCGGCGGCGATCCGGGCAAAATGGAAACGTTCCGCTGCCGTTCGGGGAAGATTTTGTTGTATGTGGAGGGAGTACGGACGCCCGGCATGCAGGCAAAGCTCCCGGAAGGCAGTGAAGCCTATTATACGGTTTTTCATGAAATCGAGCTGAATCCCGGCGAGCAATATACGATACCGCCCGGCACGCTGCATTGGTTTCAGGCGGGGGGCGCCGGCGCCGTCGTTTCCGAATTTTCGAGCACGAGCAGGGATGAATATGATCTGTTCACAGATCCGCGTATTAAACGTGTGCCGGAAGTCGCCGCAGAGTAGTATCAGAGCCTACTCGCCGTTGGCGGCGGGGAGGCTTTATGGCCCGGCAGCGGCATGGCACCGCTGGTACTAGCCGTCTCAAACTCACATCGGCTCCAGCTGCTCAACAAGCAGGCCCCCCCCCCCGGATAACGATCCGGAGGGCCCGCTTTCATTTGTCAAGGCTCGTCCATCTCCATCGGATCTCCCTGGTCGCCGGGATATTCCCGTTGGCGGTTTTCGTGGAGTTCGCGGTTTTCGTAGCCGTAGCTGTTGGGGGGACGCTGGTCGATCCGCCATGGCTTGCTTTTGCCCAGCGACTCGGGCAGAAGCGAGGATCCGTACGGACCTTCCGGAAACTCCTCGGCAATCAGATCGTTGCGCTGCGATTCGACGTTGCTGAAATCGGTATACCGTCGTCTTTCTTCTTCCATGAAGCCTTCGGCCACGAAAGGCACCTCCCGGAGCGAAATGAAACTCCGTACCAGTGTTTCCCCGATCAATCGGTAAAATTCACCGTCCCGACGACCAGATACAAAAACTGGCCCAGCTCGGCCGCTTCCTCTTCCGACAGCTGAAACGTGTATTCCAGGTACCCTTCCTCCTCGAGATCGTCGGCGCCGATAATCGCGGTTTTGCCGGATTGCAGATCGGTGACGAGCTTTTTGCCGTAAAAACGGTTCGTCGTCGTAATCGCCAGGTCGAAGCGCTTCATGCCGGGTGTAATAAAAGTGACGAAGCGGGTGGACGTTTGTTCGGTCGTATCGGACATGAAATCGTATTCAGGCAGCATAAGGGCATCCCTCCGTATCGTTCGATTGTCGTCTCATTATACACGATCGCGCTCAAGCGCAAAAGCTCCGGGGAACACGGCCGGGCCCGGCTAATCCAGATATCCACATCCGGATAACTTGCGGGAAACGCCCCGTCCACAGAAACGATTTTGTGAATAACGATTCGTGCGCCTTGTTTCGGGGTCTAAACGTCCATCGTCCGTCCACATGTCGCCTTTGATGCCCGAATACGACGTTTCGAGCGACACCACATACTTCGGCAAGTCTTCAAAAAAAAAGTACATCGCAAAAAGATGCAATATAAAGTTTACATTTAGACGGTTATAAGTTACATTATTGGTGATGGAATTAAATCTGAGGTGTAGCTAAATGGGAGAAAATAAAAATGTGAAATTAAAAATGGCAAGAGTGGAAAAGGATTTGTCGCAGGAGCAGCTTGCCGACGCAGTTGGCGTTACGAGGCAGACGATCGGGCTGATTGAGGCGGGTAATTATAATCCGACCATTCGATTGTGTATCGCCATATGCAAAACGCTCGACAAATCGTTAAATGATTTATTTTGGGAGGAATAATGATGAAAGCAACTCTGGTTAAGGATGAGAGGATTACTGCGTTGTTGCACAAGTACAGTCATCATGCGTTTGGCATTTTGATGACGCTTCTGCTAATAAGCACGCTTGTAAAGGTGTTTATTCTACAGTGGGATATGAAGTATTGGATCGATACTTTCCTCATCTTGATGGTTGCCTGTGCCTATGTTACTTTTCGATGCATAAAGGATGGATTGTTTTTATTTCCGAGTAAGCAAGACGAACAGAAACGACTGAGGAAAGTTAATATCATTAGCGGAGCTATTGCTGCTTTACTTTGGGGCGTATTGATGTTCGTTTTTGATATGACGGACAGCGCTCCGGTCGACATAACAAGAAGCATCATCGGTAACTCCGTAGGAGCGATTGTATTTTTCTTCGGGATTACAGGGCTTCAATTGCTAGTGATAAAGGTATCCAATAAAAATGCGAATAAGGATTTGGAATAGGAAGACGAGTAAAGAAAAACGAAGTTGTTGTTCGCTGCCATCGTATCTTTTTGTATAATAGGAGTACTGAACTGTTTATCGAGGAGATTCGATTGGCACAGCTTTATTATAAGGTAAGTCGGTCCTTATTTTTCGCCATCGGTCCGCGCACACGGGTGTAAAAGCATGCTTGTCAAAATTTTCTTTATATGATACTATTCGAGTAACCGAATACGGAATGTTCTGAGGAAGCACCTCTTTCGCACGACGCGAAAGAGGTGCTTTTTGTCGTTGTTCGGAATTTTGTCCATTTTACGGAGGTGCAGAGGCATGCAGTTGGTGTTTATGAACACGCTTGAGAAGAGAACGGAAGAAGGCAGAGTGGTCGCCGGCCAGGTGGCGATCGGCGAGACGCAGGGCAATTGGACCGTTTGCTGGACGGAGCCGGACGGGAGCGGGGAGAGGCGGAACGTCTGGTTTGAGGGAACGTCGTGGGAGGAAATGATCGCGGCGTTTCGTCACGGCATTGCGGTGGTGATGGGAGAAGGGTACGAGCCTGTACTGGACGGCATGCTCGAGGAAAAACGCATGGCGGGCGGCACGGTGTCGATGCTGCAGTGCTACGGGGAGCTGCACGCCCGGGAGGAGCTGTTCGAGGCGTTGAGGGAATGGCGGCGCGGCAAAGCGGTGGCGGAGAAGAAAGCCGCTTACCTTGTATCGACGAACCGGCTGCTGTGGATGATCAGCGCCTTCGTGCCGCATACGGAAGAAGAGCTGAAGCAGATTCCCGGGTGGGGAAGCAACAAGTCGGCGGCGTACGCGGCGGAAATCATCGCGGTTACGACCCGCTTCGACCGCCGGACGACCTTTCCGCTGACGTGGGTGCCTGAAGCGCTCGGCACCGAAGCGCACATGAAATGGCTGCTCAAGCAGAAGGAGAACAAGTACCGCGCCGAGCTGGAGCGACACCGCGCCAAGCGGGATATTCTGAACGGGGTGCGCGAGGGGTGCGGGCTTGACGAGCTGGTCGCGATGCTCGGCATCGAACGGCGGGATTTGATCGAGCGGATCGAGCTTCTCGATCATGAAGGATACGATATGTCGCCGCTGCTGGACCGCGAGCTGCAGCAGCTGCCGGAGGAGGAGCGGCAGAAGATCGGCCGTGCCCTGCAGGAGGTGGGGGACCGTTATTTGAAGCCGGTTCTGAAGCAGGTTTATTCGGAAAGCGAGCTGCAGGGGAAGCCGCTCGATCCGTTTTACGAGCGGCTTCGCCTCATGCGGCTGCGGCAGAAACGAATCGCGGCGCTCGCCGCCATGTAACGCGTCTTCCTGGCGGCGGGCGGACCGGTCCGCACGGCCCTCATGCAGAGCCGCGATCCGCTGGGAGAGGCGCGCGCTGCGGCGGGTTTAGAAGGACCGCTTCGCCTTGTCCGGCTGTCCCCCGCGGCCGTCCGGCCAGATCGGATCGGCGTACAGAATCCGGGCGCCGCTGTCGCAAGGCAGGCCCGTTTCGTAAGAACGGTTGCCGATCAGTTCGGCTGTTTTTGCGCGGAGCTCGCCCAAGCGGGCCGTTTTTTCCGCGGCCGGATCCGATTCGCGATGCGGCCCGCGGTCGCATTCGCTGCGGAGCCACGCCAGCGCGGTCCGAATGATCGCTTCGCTTTCGGCCATCGCTTTGTCCCACATCGCATCGAAGGCTTCGCTTCTTTTGGTCGTCCCGTCGGTCGGATCGGACCAAGGCCTGCCTTGCTCGTTGAGGATGTCGAGCGGCGGCAGCGTTTTTTTGTACACAAGCGGTTCGATTCGGCCGAACGTGAGCGCGCGCCGGATACCGCTCGGGTCGTGGAACAGTTTCTGCGCCCGAACCATGTCGCGGTTTGCCCGGTTCCAGTCGTCGCGCGCGATCAGCCCTGCAAGCTCGGGGTAGCGGGACGCGGCGATTCGCTCGAAGGCGTCCACGATCGCTTCGGGAAAAGCGCCGCCCGTGTCGATCTCCTTCCATACCGGCGTCTTCCACGTTTCGAGACCGAGCCGGCTGCGTACGACCAGCGTATCCATCATCACCTCAAACCGCTGATGGTCCCATTTGCGGAAGCCGGACCGGCTGAACACATAGGGGTGAACGTTGCGGTCGAGCGTATGATGCAGCACGAAGCCGAGCGCATAGACGACCGCCGGGTCCGGCGAGTTCGGGTCCGCGGGGCGGCCGGCAACGGCGTCAAGCAGATCCGTCAGCACCGGTCCGCAGTGGCGGCTGTGCATTGCGCTGCCGAGCCGATTCATGGCGCGGCCTTTTTTCCAGGGCAGAAAATTGTGATAGAACAGGAAATCCGGACCTTGGCAGCCCATGTTGAAAAGCTTCCGGTGCTCGGGGCGGCGGATCAGCTCCCGCTCGCCGATCCGCTCCAGCACCTCCGTACCGAAAATAAGATGCGTCCATAGGTTAGGCATGCGAAACCTCCCGGTATACTGGGCCTTATGGTTACCGTATAAGGTAGACAGGATTTGGCACTCGCCATATGTCGCGGCTGCGGACATCTGGCTTACAGCCAATTAATCCTGCAAGAAGGTAATTCCATTAGGTCCGGCTCCAGATTTGATCGTAGATATGACTTCATTTTTCTCCACATCAATGACAGAGATTGTATTTTCATAAATATTGGTGACATAGGCCAGTTTGCTGTCTGCCGTCACTACAATTCCGTGTGCGCCGGTGCCGGTTTCGATCGTTTTAATGGGTTGAAGCGTAGCGATATCGATGACGGTTACGGAGCGGGACGGGCGCTCTTTCGTATTTTGGTTGGCAACATAAAGATACTTGTTATTTGGTGTAGCGTACACTTGTAAAGGACCGACTCCTGTAGGAATCTTTTTGACCAAATTCCAATTTTGCGTATCAATGACTGCTGCCGCATTATCACCGTTGACACTGGAGAAGAGATACTTGCCGTCCGGTGAGAAGCCAACCTGAACGGGTGATTTTCCTACTTCAACTTGCTTGATTAATTTCTTGGCAGCCGTATCAATGATAGAAACGGTAGTTCCTTGGGAATCAGCTACAGCCACATATTTTCCATCCGGGGAAGGACGCAATCCATGCGGACCCGCTCCTACTTTGACTTCTGCGATTACTTTATAGTTCTTCGTATCAATCACGGATACGCTGTTATCTTCGCCGTTGGTAATATAGGCTTCTTTGTTATCAGGGGTTACGATTACATGGGCGGGATGGGCTCCGACAGGGATTCTGGCAATCCGCTTGTAAGTATCTGCATCAAGTACCCATGCTTCCCCTTTCATCTTCTGACCTTGCATGGTTTGCGTTTCCGGCTGAATAATGGCTAACCATAAGGTCTTTTCATCTGGAGAGGCTTGGATATTATGCGGTACATAGGGTATGGGCGTAGTGGCGATGACCCGGTTTGTCTGCGTATCGATTACAGTCATTGTATTGCCATATTCATCGGCGGTTAAAATTCTGCCCTTTGTAGATGTTTGAACAATCGGTTGATTAAATATGGTCAGCTCACTTTTTTCTCCGTTATTCATTTCCATGGCCATTTCTTTTTCATCATCAGGGTTAGCAAATGAAATAAAAGACTGTACGCCTAACAGACTACTGGACAATAATAAAGCAATGACTATACTGGTGATCTTTATACGCTTTTTCATGGTATTTCCTCCCTTGTTTTTTCATTTTTTTTACTCATTGTGCCGAATTAATTTGGTGAAGAATGATGATCTGTCGGTAACCGCCCTCCTTTTTTTGCTGTTGCTTTTTTTTACATGATTCAAAGGGTCATTAGCGTGATAGCGATCACAAATAAAAAAATAATTGATAAATTGAGTCAATTTCATAATTCACTTGGATGAAGCTTAGACAAGCAGAATTTTAGGGTTATTCTTTTGCGTAACGAACAGGATATGAAGTAAAATGAGGGACAGGTGATGAATCGATGCTGACGGGAAAAAAAATTTTAATTACCGGAGCGGGCAGCGGCATCGGCGCGGAGACGGCGAGGCTGCTTTCGGCGGCGGGCGCCGTACCGATCCTGACCGGGCGCCACGTGGACAAGCTCAAGGCTGCGGCGGCGAGGCTGCCCGGCAGACACGGTGTTTATACGCTCGATGTGACGGACAACGAGCAGGTGGAAGCTGTGATTCCGCGGATTTTAGCGGATTTCGACGGGGTCGACGTATTGCTGAACAACGCCGGCTTTGGATTGTTCGAGCGGTTTATGGACGCGCCGCTGAGCCATTTTGAGACGATGATGGATACCAACTATATGGGGATTGTGCGCTGCACCAGAACGGTGCTGCCCTCGTTCATCTCCCGCGGCGGCGGCCATATCGTCAACGTCGCTTCGATCGCCGGCAAGCTGGGGACGCCGAAATCGACCGGTTACACGGCGACCAAGCATGCGGTGCTCGGATTTACGAACGCGCTTCGGGCGGAGCTGTACGGCACAGGCATCGCCGTTTCGGCCGTCAATCCCGGTCCCATCGACACGCCGTTTTTCGAGCAGGCGGACCCGGACGGCACGTACGTGAAAAATGTCCGCTGGTTTATGATGACGCCCGAGCGCGCGGCAAGAACGATCGTCCGCGTGATCGACCGGCGCAAGGCGGAGGTCGACATTCCTTTTACGGCGGCGGCCGGCGTGAAGCTGGTTCAGCTTTTTCCGAGGCTGGCGGACCGTGTGACGGGTAAATTATTGAACAAGAAATAACTTGAGGCAAATCGAGGAGGCGCTACATGGCTACGAGCTGGAAGTCGTTTGGACTGCGCGCGGCGCTGCTGGACAAGCTGGAGGAGAACGGAATCAGTCAGCCGACGCCGGTGCAGGCGCAGGCGATTCCCGCATTGTTGGGAGGGCGGGACGTTTATGCGCGGTCCCAAACCGGAACGGGGAAAACGCTGGCGTTTTTGCTGCCGATTCTGGAGCGGATCGATCCGGACCGGACGGAGGTGCAGGCGATCGTGCTGGCGCCGACGCAAGAGCTTGCGATGCAGATCGTGCGGGTGGCGGAAGTGTATGCCGAGGCATGCGGCATTCGCGTGCAGCAGCTGATCGGCGGGGCGGCCGTCAAACGGCAGATTGAGCGGCTGAAGCTGAAGCCGCAGCTCGTGGTCGGCACGCCCGGACGGGTGAACGAGCTGATGAAGCTTCGCAAGCTGAAGCTGAACCGCGTCTCGTTTGCCGTCGTGGACGAGGCGGACCAAATGTTCGAGCTCGGCTCGACCGCCGAACTGGAAGCGATCCTCGGCGCGGTCGGCACGGGCCGAAGGCTGGCGTTTTTCAGCGCGACGCTGCCGGCGGAGATGGAACGTTTGGCCGGCCGGTGGATGACGGAGCCGGAGCGGATCGATGTGGCGCAAGCGGAGCGGGTGGCGTCGGCGATCAAGCATTACTATGTCGTCAGCGACGCGCGCGACAAATTCGAATCGGCGACAAAGCTGCTGCGGGCGCTGGAGCCTTCCGCGGCGTTGATCTTCTTGAACGATACGGACCAAATCGCCCACTGGGAGTCGAGGTTCGAATTCGAAGGCTTCTCCGTCGGCTCGCTTTACGGCGATGCCGACAAGCTTAAGCGTTCGCAGACGCTGGATCGTTTCCGCGACGGGCGCTGCGAGCTGCTGCTGGCGACGGACGTGGCGGCGCGGGGCATCGACATTTATGCGCTGCCGCTCGTTGTGAACGTGGACGCGCCGGACGAAGCGGAACGGTATGTGCACAGGGCGGGGCGAACGGGCCGCATGGGCCGCGAAGGAACGGTCGTGACGCTGGCTGCGCCCCGCGAGGTGACCTCGCTTGTGAAGCTGGCGAAAAAGCTGGGCATAGATCTCGAGGAACGCGTGCTGTTCGGAGGCAAGCTGCTGCCGCTTGATGCGTTCCGCCGCGGCGGCGGTGCCGGAGTCGCCGGCGCGGCCGGGAAAGCGGCAGCGGCGGCCGGTCGAAGTGCTCTTCCGGACCGGGGCGTTTCGCGTCAGGTGGCTCCGTCCCGGCTGCAGCATAGCGGCAGCGGGACGGGTGCGCCTGAGGCGGGAGCCGCCCGAGGCGCGGGGTCTAAACCGCGTGCCGGCAGACCGGCGCCGCCGGCGGCCGACGCGTCCGCCGCGGCATCCGGCGGCGCGAAGGCGAAGGCCGACAAAAAGTCGAAGGCTGAGCGCGAGCGTGCGCGCAAGGACAAAGGCGCGCCGAAGTGGCTGAAAGCGAAGCGCGAAAACCGCGACGACACGCCTCAGTAAGCCGCGTGCATGCGCGGGCACGGCAGCGCCCCCTCCGGCATCTCGCATCTGTCCCTTATTGCAGCGGAGCCCCAACCGGAGCGCCGACTGGCCCAACCGAAGCCCCATGCAAATCGTGCGAAGCTAGCGAATATTTTTCGCGGCTTCGGACGATTTTTTTTCGCCTACCCCCAAAAAACAACAGGAGGACGCCGAACCCTATTGGCGTAAGACCAAGCGCTTACATAGCATTCATTCGGCATCAATCATCCAACTAAGGGAGTGTGGCAAGAAATGAATAAGACGATCAAGAAAACCATTTTGTCTTCACTGGCTGTTATCATGCTGCTTGGCGGGGCAACCTCCGTGTTCGCGGACAGCAAAGGGCGCGACAAGCAGAACAGGGATGAGCGCGGTTATAAAAGCGAAGGCCAAGGCAAATGGAACGACGACCGTGAAGACGACGACGATGACGATGACGATGACGATGATGACAACCATGATGACGACGGGATCAAAATCAACCTGAAGTTCAAAGACGAAAAAGAGCTCAAGTGGGCGCTCGAGTACATCATGCGTCTGGCCTCGAAAGGCGTATTCACCGGCTACGAGGACGGCAGCTTCAAACCGTTCCAGAAAATCACCCGTATCGAAGCGCTCGTTGCCGCTGTCCGCTTGATGGGTCTGCGCGCACAAGCCGAATCTGCCGCGGAAATGTCGACAAAGCTGAACTTCAAGGACGCCGACAAGCTTCCGCAGTGGGCGGTCGGTTACGTCGCGGTTGCGCTAGAGAACGACCTGTTCGCCGAAACCGAAACGACGGTGAACCCTAACCAACCGGCCGACCGTCTGTGGGCTGCGACGCTGCTCGTAAAAGCGATGAAGCTCAGTGACGAGGCGAAAGCGAAAAACAACACGGAGCTCGCGTTCAAGGACGCAAACAAAATTCCGGCGGGCTCCGTGGGATACGTCGCCGTAGCCGTCGAGAAAGGGCTCGTGACCGGCTATCAGGATGGGACGTTCCGTCCGAACCAACCGGTCACGCGCGCCGAGCTGGCGGCCTTGCTCGACCGGACGGACAGCCAGATCCCGGATCAAAACCAGGACGACCAAGCCGTTACCGGCAAGCTGAAAGCCGTCGCGGCAAACGGCGCGATCACGATCGTCAAAGCGGACAATACGGAAATAACGCTGCAGTTAGACGCGAACGTGTTCGTTTTCCGCAACAATGTAAAATCGGCCGCCGCCGCGCTGGAGGCGAACGACACTGTGCTCGTGCGCACGTACCAAAGAAAGGTCGTGTTCATCGAAGTGACGCAGAATGCGCCGGCTGCCGTTTCGTTCACGGAAACGGGCGTGATCAACTCCGTGACGTTCAACGTGCAGGGCAAGCTGGCTACGCTGTCGATCACCAAAGCGGTAAACGGCGGAACGCAGGCGATCATCTATAACGTCGCTTCCGATGTGACGATCCGGAGCAACGCCACGCTGACGGTCGGCCAGACGGTCGAGGTGAAGGGCGCGAACGGAACGGTCAGCTCCATCGAAGTGAAATAAGGAACTTAACCGTATAATCATCCCAATCATCGCAATCAACGCGTATCGCATGGTTGATCGAACCCTCCGGGCAAGCCGTCCGGAGGGTTCGCCATTGTCGGCATCCGGTCTCTCACTGCCGCTATGAAAATGACGGGAGACGCCCGCTCGGCTTGCCTCCAGGTTTCGTCCCGACCGCGCGATGACGCTTGCTCGCTTGTCGCACGTTTTGTTTTCCGCGCGGCGTCTCTTGTATAATGGTGCTAGAAACGGGGTGAGGGACGTGCAGCCTATACTCGAGGTCCGGCAATTAACGGGCGGGTACAGCCCGCGCAAGCCGGTCCTTCACGATCTGTCGTTCTCCGTGATGCCGGGCGAGATGATCGGGCTGATCGGCTTGAACGGAGCGGGAAAAAGCACAACGATCAAGCATATTCTCGGCCTGATGAAGCCGCACGCCGGGGAGGTTCGTATCCGCCGGACAACGCTGGAGCAGGATCCGGAAACGTATCGCGCCTCCTTCGCCTATGTGCCGGAAACGCCCGTCCTGTTCGACGAGCTTACCGTTGAGGAGCATATGCGGCTGACGGGCATGGCCTATAGCCTGGGAGAGCAGGCGTTCGAATCGCGATCCGCCCTGCTGCTCGCTGAATTTCATATGACGGGGAAAAAGTCGGCCTTCGCCGGGCATCTCTCCAAAGGCATGAAGCAGAAGGTCATGATCATGAACGCGCTGCTGCCGGCGCCGCCGCTCTACATCATCGACGAGCCGTTTCTCGGCCTCGATCCGCTCGGCATCCGATCGCTGCTGGAGCGTCTCGTCGAGGTGAAACGCTCCGGCGCGGCGATTCTGATGAGCTCCCATATCCTGTCGACGGTGGAAACGTATTGCGATCGTTTCCTTGTCCTGCACGCCGGAAGGCTGATCGCGGCAGGGTCGCTGGATGACGTGAGGCAGAGCGCCGGCATCGAAGCGGAACGAGCCTCGCTCGAGGAGGCGTTCTATCGGCTGGTGACGTCGGGCGAGCGCGGCGGAGGCGGCAATGGACCGGTCGCTTGAGACACTCCGGCAGCGGAGGGCGGCGGCTTGGCGGAAGGAGACGGTTCCGTATATACGGTACATGGGACGAAGCGGATTTCCCGGCTTCGCGGCATTGGCGGTTCTATCCGGCTTGATCGGCTATATCGCGTTTCTGGGGCGGGTACCGCCCGATTTTCCGATTACCGCAGTAGGAACGGCGGCGCTGCTGCCTTTTCTGGCCTGGAGTCCGCTGCGGAGCTTTCTTGTCCCGGCGGATACGGTATTTCTGATGCCGAGAGAGAGCGGTATGCGCGCTTACCTCCTGCCGGCCGCGCGCGCGGGAATAACGCTGTCCTATCTGCTTCTGCTTGCCGCGCTTGTCGTTTATGCTCCGCTGTACCGGCAAGGCGCCGCCCCGACATGGTGGCCGCTCATCGCGATCGCGTTCATCCCGCTTAAAGCGGCCAACGCATGGGCGGCCTGGTCCGAGCGGCGCATGGCTTGGCCGTCAGCCAGACGGCTGTACCGCCTGCTCCGCTGGGCGGCGACTGCGCTTGTGCTTGCGGCCTTGCTCTCGCAGCCGCTCTGGAAATCGGCGCTGTTCGGTATGTTGGCCTCCGCCGCGCTGGCGGCCGCCTATCGGCTGCCGGCCAAGCACCGGTTCCCGTGGGAGCGTCTGATCGAAGAGGAAGCCGGGGCGCGCCGGCGCCGTTACCGGTTTTTCGGCACGTTCATTGATGTGCCGGCGTCGGGGGAGGCTTCCGCCGCCCGCCGTCCTTATTTGACATGGATGGCCGCCGGACTGAAATTCCAACGCTCGAACGCCTACACCTATTTGTATGCAAGGACGCTGTTTCGTACGGAGCTCGGCGGCATTGTGCTGCGCCTTACGGCGCTCGGCATGCTCACAGCCGCCTTGACCGGCCGAGCCCGGCTGTTGAACGGCTGGGGAGCGGCCGCGGCGGGGTTCCTGTTCGTCGTCCTGACAAGCGTTCAGCTCGGCGCGCTGAGCCGGGCACATCGGCATTCCGTCTGGCGCCATGTTTATCCGCTTCCGGAGAGCCAGAGGGAAGCTTCGCTGCTGGCTGTGGTGAGAGGGGCGCTTGCCGGATCGGCTGCATTAATGTGGCTGTCCCTGGCATTGACGCTTGCGCCGGCAGGTAATGACATACCCGTCGGAACAGCCTTGCTCGCGTACATGGTTTATTCGTTCAAGATACTTCCGGCCCGTTTCAAGCGCAAGCTCGCGAAAGAACGAAACGACGACTTGGGCGTGAGCGACAAATAAGCGTTAATGACGAATCAAATGAGGTCGGACGACGAATCGGCGCGGACAACAAAAGAGTGCAAGCGCGGAACAACCCCGGCCGCCCGCGGCAAATGCGTACAGACGATAAACAACCCCGACCGCGCGCAAGGCGGAAGGGGTTGTTTATCGTCCCGTTCAATGTCTGGCTTATACGCCGGCCTTGGCCGAGGACACGTCCTGCACCGCGCGGTAAATGGAGTCGAACAGCTCCTCCAGATTCAGCTCCTCAATGCACGAGAACGCCACGCGCAGGTCGGTTTCGCCGAGAGCGATCGTGCCGATGCCGTACGTGTCGAGCAGGTGCGTACGAACCGATTCGGCGTCGACCGCCTTCAGCTTCAGGCACATGAAATAACCGGAGTTGAAGGGATAATATTCCCATACGTCGCCGTAACGGCCGCTGTCGAGCAACTGCTTGACGCGGTTGGCGCGGCGCTTCATGATGTTGAACTTCTCTTCCTTCTGGGCGGCGAACTCGGGCGATTTGATCGCGCGCAGCACGAACGTTTGCGACGGATGCGGACCGCTCGAGATCGTAGCGCGAATGATGCCGAGCGTCTTCTGCTCGAGCGCGCCGAGCAGATCGGCCGATTGCGAAGCGTAGGTGATGAACCCGACGCGGAAGCCCCACACATACTCTTCCTTGGTCGCGCCGTCGATCTTAACCGCCAGCACGCGCGGATGGAGGTCGGCCAGCTTGCCGAACAGCGATTGATGAAGCGAGTCTTCGAAGAAAAGTCCGAAGTAGGCGTCGTCGGTCACGGCGACCACGTTGACGCCGGCCTCGCCCGCTTCCTTGATCGCCGCAACGATCTCGTCGCCCTCCTCCGGCCCCGGCGTGTAGCCGGTCGGATTGTTCGGGAAGTTCAGCACGACGATCGCCTTGCCTTTGCCTTTCTGCGCGAGCAGCGCTTGGCGAAGGCCGGTGCCGTTGAACCGGCCCGCCTGATTATACAGCGGATATTCGACGATCTCGGCGCCGCGGCGGACGCCGAAGGTCAGCTCGTAGTTTTCCCAATTCTTGTCCGGAATGACGACCGCGTCTCCGGCGTCCGCGAACAGGTCGGCGACGATGCTCAGGCCGTGCGTCAGGGCGCTGGTGGCGATCGGATTGCCGAACGACTTGCCCTCCAGCGACGGATTCTCTTCGATCATCTTCGCGCGCCATGCGGTGCGCAGCTCCGGCTTGCCCGCCGGCGGGGCATATTCGTAAAGATCTTTCGGCTCGTAGGCGGAAAGCGTATCCTGAATGACCTTCAAGTGCATCGGCCGGCCGTTCTCGAGGGCGATGCCGATCGTCGCATTGAATTTGTTCGCTTTCATTTTCGCTTCCGCCGATTGGCTCAGGATGCCCACCTTCGGAAAATAAATCGCTTTCCCGAGGCCGGAAAGCATCGCATAAACGTTCGCGTTCTCCCGCTCGATCGTCTCGTTCAACTGCTGGGCGAGTGGATTCATGGGCAGTTTTCTCATCCTTCCGAAAATCGTGTCGTCCGGGTTTCGCTCGCGAAACCGTTTGGCGACTATTATAACATTTTTTGCGCGGCAAGTTCCATGTCGCGTCAACATTTTTTTGTCATTTTACCAAGGTTGCGCGCCTATTGTCGACGTTGTATCATGACATCAACGGACAACCCGTGACGGACGGTCACGACAAGAAGGAGCGCCTCTATGCTGCATATTTCCCCATCGTCGCTGGTGCTGCTGCCGGCGCTGGCCAAAATCGTCTGCGAACCGAACTGGAAGTGGCAAAAGCGCGAAAAGCCGATGGCCAACTACGACCTTTTCTATGTATGGAGCGGCGAAGGAGAGGTGCAGCTTAACGGCCGCCCCTACGAGGTCGGCAAGGGCAGCTGCTTTCTGTTCCGGCCGGGCGACCACACGAGCGCCACGCATAATCCGCAGAAGCCGCTCGTGCTGACCTATATTCACTTCGACGTGAAGGAAGAGGTCAGCCTGGAGCCGGAGCCGTACCGCGTGCTGCGGGAAACCGTTGAATTCGAGCATTTGCTCTCCCGGTACGTCCGGATGTTTCTCGTCAAAACGTTCGCCGCCGAGGAGGAGGCGCGGCTCATTCTGAAGCTGCTGCTCATCCATCTGCTCCGCGAGGATATGGAAGGGCCCGTGGAGCGCAAGGGGAGCAATCAATTGACCGAAGCGATCCACGAGATCGCCAACTATATCAAGCAGAATCCGGGCGTGCCGCACAGGGTCGAGGATTTGGCGCAGCGCGCGCAGCTGTCGCCGCGTTATTTCTCAATCAAGTTCAAGGAGATGACCGGCATGTCGGTCCAATCGTACATGATCCGCACCCGCATCGAACGGGCGCAGCACCTGCTGATGCATGCGGGCATGAACGTGACGGAGGTGGCCGATGCCCTCGGCTACCGCGACATTTTTTTCTTCAGCCGGCAGTTCAAGCAGTATACGGGAAAAAGCCCTTCGGAGATCCGGTGAAACGCTCTGAAAGCGGCGGAATTTGCTTGCTTGCCGACGTTTAACCTGCGTAGGACTGGTTTAAAAAAACAATGTGCTTAGCGGCACCGACTAACCCAAAGGAGTGATCCGAAATGGCAAACAACGATCGTAAATTGAGCCGTGAGGAAGCAGGACGGATGGGTGGAGAAAAGACCGCAGAAACACATGACCGCGATTTCTATGAGGAAATCGGGAAAAAAGGCGGCGAAGCGACCTCCGAGTCGCACGGCCGGGAGTTTTATCAGGAGATCGGCCGGAAGGGCGGCGAGTCGTCCGGAGGCGGCAACCGGGGCGACCGCGGCAACCAGGGCGGAGACCGGGGCAACCGCGGCAGCGGCAACTTCGGCGGCATGAGCCCCGAGGAAGCGGGCCGCAAGGGCGGCCGATCAGGCGGAAGAGACTGACGGCGCAGCGTCAATCAATATAGGCAGGGACAAGCCGGTATTCGCTCATTGGGCGTGTACCGGCTTTTTCCGCAGTTCAGGGGCGAAGCGAAATCATTCCCCGATACCCTCCGTCCGCAGTCGCTTGGCGTGCGGGCAATATTTCATCATCAGCGCTCTCGTTTCCTCATCGTCCGGAAGTCCCCGCTCCGACAGGCCGTCCATCACGGCGGCGAGCCGTTCTCCCTTCAGGTTTTGGCCGAATTTGAATTGGCGGACATCGATTCGATCCCGAATTTGACGACGGCCACGCCTTTGAGCCGCGGCGCGTAGTCCGGATCGCCGGCATCGATCGCCTTGTAGCCGCCCTCCGGCTGCAGCTTGCGCATCAGCGCTTCGAGGGCGGAAGCTTTCTCATGCGGATCGTCCACGACGGCGGCTTTGCCCGTAATCAGCACCGATTTGAAGTAAGCCGTCGCCGGACAGGCCATCAGCGGATCGGAGAAATAGGAAGGAATCAGCGCGTATTCTTTGGCGACCGAGAAAGAGACGCGGCCGTCCGCGCCGATGGACGACATTTTCTCCCCGACTCTGCTCCCGTGAAAATAGACCGCGCCGTTCGTATATACGAAGTTAAGCGGCGTTACCGCCGGATAGCCGTCCTTCCGAACCGTTCCAGAAAACCGAATGTCATCTCCCGCAAAAATTGCTCCGCTTCCTTCAGATCCGCAACCTCGAATTCGTCCCTGCGCATAAGCGATGCCTCCTGAACCGATGGAATTTGTACCAGCATACCGCCGATATTGACAAGAAACTTTCATGATTTCTCGCTCGCAAACCTAGCATGAAAATAGCGGGAGTTT